>JAAZYJ010000168.1 GCA_014239715.1 Flavobacteriales bacterium | reverse complement strand
TCCATTTGTAATCCAATTTTTTGTCCCGTTCAATAAGTAATGATCTTCTTTTTCTTCTGCTGTAGTTCTTTGTGAAGTGGCATCAGAACCGGCTTCCGGTTCACTCAAGCAAAAAGCACCAATTTTTTCTCCTTTAGCAAGAGGAACTAAGTATTTCTGTTTTTGTTCTTCCGAAGCATATGCCTCCAGGCCCCAACATACCAATGAATTATTAACCGACATACACACTGAGGTTGAAGCATCAACTTTTGATATTTCCTCCATGGCCAGCACGTAAGAAACGGTGTCCATACCTCCCCCTCCGTATTTTGGATCTACCATCATACCCAAGAATCCAAGCTCGCCCAGCTGTTTTACCTGCTCCTCCGGAAATTTCATTTCCCTGTCTCTATCAATCACCCCGGGTAAGCATACATTCTGTGCAAAATCCCTTGCGGCTTCTTTAACAGCACTCTGTTCTTCCGTTAATTCAAAATCCATATCGATCAACTCCAATTTCTGCGGAGGCATCAAATTTATATGATTATATTCAATGCCGAACGATTTTTGAATAATTTATAATGCAAGCATACCATTTAATTGGCGTGATGTCCGGAACTTCGCTAGACGGAATTGATCTATGTTTTGCTGAATTCAAAAAACAAAGCACCTTCGAATTCAAGCTCTTACATACGAGTACGGTAGACTATTCGGAAACAACAAGATCTAAACTCATGTCTGTCGAGAGGGGATCGGCGCTTGACCTAGTAAAGGCAGATGCTGAGCTTGGGACCATTATCGGGGAATCCATTAACAAATTCATCAGGGACCACAAGATCACAAAAGTAGACGCCATTGCCAGCCACGGTCATACAGTATTCCATGATCCCAACAATGGGTATTCCACCCAGATAGGAAATCCGAACCAGATTCACGCCATTACCGGAATAAAAACAATTGCCGATTTCCGATCATTGGATGTGGCTTTGAAGGGACAAGGTGCCCCATTGGTGCCCATTGGCGATCAACTGTTATTTGGTGATTTTGATTCTTGTTTGAATTTGGGAGGGATTGCAAATCTCTCACGCCAATACAAAGGAAAGCGGATTGGTTTTGACGTAGTTGTCTGTAACATGGCCCTGAATCACCTGGCTGGCAAAGAAGGAAAAACATTTGACGAGAACGGCCGGATGGCCAGTGAAGGACAGCTAAGGGAGTCTCTATTGCACGAACTGAACGAATTGGAGTATTTCACTTTACCCTTTCCTAAGTCTTTAGGTAAAGAACAGTTTTTAGAATGGTACGTGCCGTTACTCAATAAATTCGACGTTACAACAGCCGATCTGATGGCCACAATAATCGAGCATATGGCCTGCCAGCTTGGGAAGGTGATCCCAGGCGGGACTTGCCTGATAACCGGGGGCGGCGCATACAATCAAGCATTGGTTAAAGCGCTCCGGAAACATGTGGCAGCGTCCATTCACATACCTGAAAACCAGCTAATTGAATTTAAAGAAGCACTACTGTTTGCATTTCTTGGTTTCTTAAGATTGACGAATCAGGTGAACACGTTATCCTCAGTAACCGGGGCAAAGCAAGATTCAATGGGCGGATGCATCTACGGATAATGATGTTGAATAGATTCACCCGAGAACAAATCAAGAATTTTTTTGTGCCTCTCATAGCAGGGTAATATTTTGCTACATTTGTTGATTAAATTAGCAACTTGTACGCGCAGAAAACAGCAATCAAAAAAACACAGATGATAGATCTTCTAAAGAGATTTGAAAACAAAAGGCCTGAAGTTGTTTTTGAGTGGAAAGATCCGCAGACTGAAGCTGAAGGATGGGTCGTTATTAATTCACTACGTGGCGGCGCTGCCGGTGGAGGTACGCGAATGCGCGTTGGGCTCGACAAGAGAGAAGTTGAATCCCTTGCCAAAACCATGGAGGTAAAATTCACAGTCGCCGGGCCGCCAATTGGAGGGGCGAAATCCGGAATAAACTTTGACCCGAATGACCCTAGAAAGGAAGGCGTATTAAGGCGCTGGTACGCTGCAGTAACTCCACTTCTGAAACACTACTATGGCACAGGTGGTGACCTCAATGTCGATGAAATTCATGAAGTCATACCCATTACCGAGGACTGTGGGGTCTGGCATCCGCAAGAAGGGGTTTTCAACGGACATTTTCAACCCAGAGAAGCTCAAAAAATAAATCGTATTGGTCAGCTCCGACAAGGAGTGCTCAAGGTCATTGAGGATCCTGTTTTCAGTCCTGAGGTCGGAAGAAAATTTGTGGTTGCCGACATGATAACAGGTTACGGTGTAGCCGAATCCGTTAAACATTATTATGACATTTATGGAGGCAGTGTCAAAGGCAAAAGAGTCGTTGTTCAAGGGTGGGGCAATGTAGGATCAGCAGCGGCCTATTACATGGCGCAGGATGGTGCAAAAATAGTTGGAATTATTGACAGAGACGGAGGATTGATCAATCAGGAAGGGTATACGCTTGAAGTCATTCGGGAGATGTTTCTCAATAAGAACGGGAACCAGCTCAAGGCTGAAAACATCCTGTCTTTTGAAGAGGTTAACAATGGCATCTGGGATCTTGATGCTGAGGTATTTCTTCCTTGTGCTGCGTCAAGACTAATCACAAGAGATCAGGTTGACCGTATGATCAACACAGGAATTGAGGTGATCGCTGCAGGGGCCAATGTCCCGTTTGCTGACCCGGAGATCTTCTTCGGACCGATTGCAGACTATACCGACGGGCACATTAGTATTATTCCTGATTTCATCTCAAATTGCGGCATGGCAAGAGTGTTCGCCTATCTGATGGAAAATGATCTTCATGAATTAATGGACGAGAAAATTTTCAAAGACACCTCAAATACCATTAAGCAAGCTTTAGAAGCTGCTCATGCCGTAAATGATGCAAAAGTACATATTGCAAAAACGGCATTTGAAATCGCACTAAAACAACTGATTTAAGTTATGGAAACAGCAATTGTAGTAGTTTTTATTCTAGGCTATCTGGCCATTACGTTAGAACATAGCCTCAAGATCGACAAACTGGTGCCTGCTTTGCTAATGATGGCCGCGGCATGGGCTCTGGTAGCAATAGGCATTGATGGATTTGATACCTGGTTCGATTCACACAATAGTAAGCTTATGGATATTGGGTCTGAGGGCCATGAAGGCAGGATGCACCTCCTCGAAGGAACGTTACTGCACCATTTTGGAAAGACGTGCGAGATCCTCATCTTTCTGGTTGGAGCAATGACCATTGTTGAGATCATCGATCATTTTAATGGTTTCAGCACGATCAAAAAATTCATAAAGACCAATAAAAAACGTGTTCTGCTCTGGATCATGTGCATCCTGGCATTTATCCTTTCGGCCATTATCGATAACC
>JAAZYJ010000148.1 GCA_014239715.1 Flavobacteriales bacterium | reverse complement strand
TTTACTGGGCGTCAAATTATTTGAATAGTTGTGCGTTGGTAGGGGTGGATGAGACTGAAGTAGAAAAGGAGGTGTTGGTTTATCCTAATCCAAGCTATGGAATGGTCAATGTTGTTTCTGACGGTTCGATTGAGTTCGTAGAACTTTTCGATCTCCAGGGCAAGATCCTTTCAAAGAAGCATGTGTTAGGTGCTCAGATCAGGGTGGACTATTCGGATATTCCTGCTGGCATGTATTATCTTAATTTGATCCGGTCGGATGGTTATAGCCAGAGGCAGCCAATTGTATTAAACTAAGGGAAGAAATGCGAATAATTGGAGAATATCCCGTCTTGTTCAGATAGTATAAACGATCATGCCTTGGTCGAAACTATCTTTTTACAAACTTTATATATTCTGAATTACCACCGGCTGTCAAGACAACAAAATACATCCCTGACGGAATATTTTCGGTGTTGATCAACTTGCGGTTAGCTCCTTTTGCCACATCAGTCTCATCCACCCCTACCAACGCACAACTATTCAAATAATTTGACGCCCAGTAAAACGCCCCTATTAAAGCCGGCAAAGCGCAATCGCCATGACTGCTTGCTCCAACATTTGAAGCAGACACATTCGGAGCTCCATTAGCCACCATGTAGCTCTCGGCTTCAAGCGCATTGGTATAATGAACTTGCTCGTCAAGTGTACAGTAGTACATTCTGACCGGACGCTGAGGGACCCAATTGTAATTGTCATTATCACGTAATGCAACCCACAATGCGTGCATCGTATCCGCATTAAAATTCTGTAATACAGTATCCTCGATCAGATCTTCAAGCTGTGTTGGAAGCAATGGATTCAGATCACCCATGTCCAGCGAATAATTATTTCCGTCAAAATAGGGTGGAACAATAGTATCGTATGGGAATTGTAAAATGTCAGCATAGGTGGAGTACAGGTTGCCATAGACCAACTGATAGCTAGCTAACAAATAAACGACATAGCCGGGGTTCGAATAAGGGTCGTTGGACAATAACAGATCACTCTGGCTACCTGACATATCATACGGCCCACTCGCAGGAGCTGATGCAACGACATTGAATTCAGTAAGCAAACTGTTGTCTTCGATGTATTTGTGCGTCGCCATGGCTGCATGACCTCCTTGAGAATACCCCGTAATGAAAAGCTCACCATTGTCCTCGATCCCCATTGAATCCAGCAAGAACTCGCGTACCGCGCGCAACATGTCTAACGAAGCAGTTGCTTCAGTCTCGGCATGCACATAAGGGTGTAATCCGGGGCTGTCGCCCATACCTAAATAATCCGGGCAGCACATGATAAATCCCTTTGAGGCAAACAGTTTGCCAACGATGGATTCAGAATTATTCCGTGAAGGAACCTCGTCCTTATTCAAGGATGTTCCATGACAATACAAACCCAGAGCAAAACTATCGCATGGTGCATTATTCGGTATTGCAAAACCTCCCGAAGCAATGGTTGGCGCACCGGCGGCATCCGTCGTGTTATAGATAACTTTATAATAATCCACCCCATAATTGGGGGTAATTCCGGGAATAATAGCTAAGCTGCTCGCACTTGTACTTCCCAAAAAATCGGAAGAAACAAAATACTGGGCACTGGAAAAGGAAACTGTAAGGAGCAAAGACAGAGTATAGAGTAGTTTCATAAGAAGTAATTATTTGCAGGTAATTTACTAATTTTTATCATACTTGTTGGATTGATCTTTTTGTGGATAAAAGAGTATATCCGTTGAATGGCGTGTCGGAAACATAATTACAGACATAGTAGAACAATTGCAATTATTTACCATTACTTTTAGCGTCCTGCAATATTTTAGCTAAAGCAGAAATGAACAGTGTTACAATTGAATAAGTGTGAGCGAAAAGCTATATAAACGGTTCTCAGCAGATCTTGATTTTTCCGGTGTGGACCATGTCATTATCGGTTCCGGAATTGGTGGATTAACTGCTGCAACCTGGCTTGCAAAAGCCGGTAAAAAAGTAGTTGTTTTCGAGCGGCATTATGTCCCGGGAGGGCTTACACACTGTTTTAAGAGAAAACACGGCTTCAAGTGGGATGTTGGCGTTCACTATGTAGGGAATGTAGGGAAGAAAGGAGCCTTGCGGCAATTGTTTGATTTTTTGACCGATCACACACTTGACTGGGAATCCATGGGGGATGTTTATGACGTCGCCTACATTAATGGTGAGAAGTATGAGTTTAGAGCAGGGATAGAGAACTTTAGAAAACAACTAAAGGGTTATTTCCCGGAGGAATCAAAGGCCATTGACCAATACCTGAAGCTGATCGTCAGATCGAACAAAAGAGGAAACGCGTTCTTTTTCGAAAAGTCATTTAAGCCCTTTTTAAGCAGATCCATTGGCGCCTTGATCCGCCGGCGATTTAAAAAATACTCGGACATAACCACATGGGATATGTTAAGTACAGTGAGCAGCAACAAAAGGTTGCTGGCTGTCCTTTGTGCACAATGCGGAAATTATGGTCTTACTCCTAAACAAAGCAGCTTTGCAGCTCACGCTCTTGTTGTTGGGCATTTCATGGAGGGAGGTTACTACCCCAAAGGAGGTAGCGAACAGATCGCGAATAAAACCATTGAAACCATTAATTCTCTGGGTGGTCAGGTTTACATTAAAGCGGAAGTACAGAAAATAGTAACCGAAAATAATCAAGTTCAAGGAGTTCGAATCGACGACGAATTCATTGCCTGTAAAAGTGTTATCAGCAATGTTGGTGTAAACAATACCTTTAACCACCTTCTTTCGGAAAATGATAGAAAAAGATGCAATTTTCAATTGAGCAACATTCAACCATCTACGGGTCATATGTGCTTGTATGTTGGGTTGAACAAGACAGATATTGAGCTAGAGCTGCCAAAACATAACATCTGGTGGTTCAGCAATGATAATTTTGACGATAGCTTCGATGGAATGAACCTGGAGAACGTTTCTGACGAATTTGCCTACATCTCTTTCCCATCTGCAAAAGACCCGGAGTGGCAGAAGAAAAACCCTGGCACCTCAACTATACAGGCAATATCTGCCGGACATTTCGATTGGTTTTCTACTTATGCCGAGCATCCCTGGATGAAGCGCGGCGAGAACTACCTGGAACTAAAAGCTCAATTCGAAAAGTCAATGTTGAACAAGTTATTTGAGCTACTTCCTCAGATCAAAGAACATGTGTTAGTTACAGAAGTTTCGACACCCCTCTCAACAAAACACTTTACCAATTATCAAAACGGAGAAATATACGGCCTGGAACATTCCCCCGCTCGTTTTACATTGCCTTTCCTAAGGCCGGAAACCAAGATCAAGGGGCTAAGGCTTGTTGGTCAGGACATTACCATAGTAGGTGTTGCGGGAGCTATGTTATCAGGAATGCTTGGTGCAATCACCATCCTGAAGTTCAAAGCCTGGGGACGATTCAGGGAAATGAAAAAAGGAAAGAGCTAAACAGCGCTCGATCTTAAAAACAATCGTATCATTCTGTCAGTCATTCAAACTAATTGACACGACAAATAAGGGCGTTTATGTAATAACAATCTGTTTTAATCTATAATGTCTGTCGTTTTATATCTTTGTTTTGCTTAACTCAAGAACCACAACAATGATTAGATCAGTACTTCTTCTATTATTACTCATTTCCAGCCACTTGTATTACGCTCAAGTTACCATTGAAGGGACGTATTTACCAGTCCATAACACGAGTATCAAACAGGTTTGGGATACAGCAGCGCTAACAATGCCCGTTCCGACAACAGGTCCAAATCAGGTCTGGGATTTCTCAGCGGCTTTTTCAAACATAGTGGACACATTCGATCTCGCTGTCTACGAACCGGCGGCAACACCTCATTTCAGTGACTTCCCCGACGCCACACACGCGTCATACCTGAGATCTCCATTTGAATTGGCAGATTCTTTATGGTTGTATTTCCTGGTAGATACCAATGGGATTCAAAACATGGGATATTATTCTGAAAAATCGATTGCTCAAGGACTTATTGTAGGAGACCCAACTGAATTCGTTCTGCCTATGGAGCTAAACTATTTGGATGTTCAATTGGACACCAGCCGTTATGAGGGATTCATCAACTACGCTGGTTACCCCGCTAAATTTGTAAGAGTAATGTACAAAACGATGATAGCGGATGGTTACGGGACTTTAATCACTCCTGACGGGACTTTTTCAGATGTTTTGTTAGGTAAAGAAGCCATTTATGAATACGATTCCATATTTATTGATCCTTTAAGTACAGGCACATATGTTTTGTATACCGATATGGCAAGCGACTGGCATCGGTTCCACTTTTTGAGGAACAATACGTTTGCCAGTACGCACCTGATGCAGATCAACACGAATATGGCAGAAACCGATGTGAGATACGGGTGGTATACGTTACCCGTCGATTTCGGGTCGATCGAAGGAACTGTATATGATACAACGGGACTACCGGTAACAAACGGCGAAATGTATTTGTACCGAGAGCATTCTAACTTTACCAAAAATGATATTTTAGCCATGACCGTTATAAATTTTGACGGGACATACACGTTTGATTCCATTCCTTACGGGGAATACAGAATTGCTGCCAGACCGGACCTATCGGGTATCTACAACCACGCTTATACCACGTACTACGGCGACACAACAGATTGGATTAATTGCGAAACCGTGATCACATCCGGTGATACAAATGCCATTGATATAAACATCCTTTATTGGGACCCTCAAACAACTGCTGTTACTGTAAGCGGCAATGTGTCTTCCAACAGTTTATTGAAAAATAACGATCCTATTCCCGGAATAGATATTATAGTTGAGAAGGATCCGGAAGACAACCCCGTTGCAGAAACAACCACCGATACATTTGGCAACTTTGCCTTCCCGTTTCTTGACGACGGTGATTACACAATATGGGTTGATATTCCAGGGCTAAAGATGGCCGGTAGCTACAACCTTACGGTAGCCGGTGGTTTGATCATGAGCAATCTGGATTTTGAGGTAGGTGCAGATTCTATATACCCAAGCAGTCAGGTAAGTGCAATTCAACCGATCCAGGCTCATCAAGGAAATGTACAGGTTTACCCAAATCCATTTACGACTCAAGCAACATTAAGTATTGACCTAACTGAAGAATCAACTGTTTCAATAGAAGTTATTGACGTTTCGGGTAAAATTGTTGCTTCAATTCCACAAGACAAAGCTGGAATTGGCCGAAAGACGTACAGCATAGACCAATTAACGAGTGCAGGCTTGTACTTCGTTAAGATCTCGTTGAACGGCAATACGGAGGTGATCAGAATAGCCAAGAACTAAATTGAATCTATATAAACTAAAGGGCTCGCAATCGAGCCCTTTTTTTATATTTGCACACTAATGTGTGCCAGACATTATAACATCTTATTTGTTACAGCGCTGTTACTGTTCTCGGTTTCAAAAGCGCATTCACAACGCTATAATTTCCAGAATTACACTACTGAAAACGGACTTGCCAACACTGCAGTATTGGCCATAACCCAATTGAAGAACGGCGAAATTTGGTTGGGCACTAATGACGGCGGGATTAATATTTATAATGGTTCAGAGTTTAAAGAACTGAATAAGTCTAATGGTTTAGCTGACAATGTTGTTTATGATCTCTTCATCGATTCAACAGACGCCATATATATTTCTACAAATAACGGTGTCAGCCTTTACAAAAAAGGTCAGCTGGATTCCATACCTAACGGAGATACACTTGTTCACACAAGGGTATTTCAATCGTTTATAGACTCAAAAGGAAATCACTGGTTAGCAACAGCTCGTGGGCTTGCGCAGCTAAGAAACGGTAAGATCTATCACTACCCTACTCAAAGTGAGAAATTGAACAAAGCCTCGTGCATAAACATTACCGAAGACAGTGAGGACAATATTTGGATATCAACTCTGGGAAATGATGTGTTCAAATTAGCAGCTAACGGAGAAGTAACTTCCTACGTCTACGCAAATGAAACCAGATATACCTTTTCTACCTTCCATCCTGAAAAAGGAACGGTCTGGTTCTTATCATACAAAGGTCTTTTCGTTCTTCAAGATGAAACGCTAACAAAAAAGGAATTTGATTCTTTTAAGGCCTACGCATCAACCTATTTCCAGACTTGTCTCAAAGATA
>JAAZYJ010000431.1 GCA_014239715.1 Flavobacteriales bacterium | reverse complement strand
GCATCTTCATATTCCTTCAAGTCGTATTCAAAATCAAACCTGGCCAGCATCATTTTATGTTTCTCTACAAGCAGGTCGTAGCGTTGCTGAAAATTTGAAGTGTATATATCACCAACCCTAAGTCCGTTACGACCAGTTTTATCCATATAGGTAGGTCCAATTCCTTTCAGAGTAGAACCAATTTTTCTTTTTCCTTTTGCTTGTTCAGAGGCTGCGTCGAGAATTCTGTGTGTTGGAAGAATTAGGTGCGCTTTTTTTGATACGAGCAGAATGTCTTTGATATTAAGTTCAAATTGCTTCAGGTTGTCTATTTCCTTTTTGAAGATGACCGGGTCGATTACCACTCCATTTCCGATGAGGTTCATAGTTCCTTCTCTAAAAATTCCGGAAGGAATAGTATGCAACACATGTTTTATGTTATTGAACTCCAACGTGTGTCCAGCGTTTGGCCCTCCCTGGAACCGCGCTATAATGTCGTAGTTGGGGGTAAGCACGTCTACGACCTTACCCTTTCCTTCATCGCCCCACTGTAATCCTAATAGAACATCAGTCCCTATCATATGTTTAGTTTTTCACTGAATACCTTATGTGCTTCGTTCTCAGTTTCAGCAATGGTAAAAAGTGTATTCAATTTGGTTATCAAAAATAGTTTGGAAACTCTTTCATTTATACAGCAAAGAATAGTATCTCCTCCCGTATTCCTTGACTTCGTAAGTATATTGATCAGCGTATTAAGTCCCGAACTGTTAATGTATTCTAATTGTTGGAGGTTAAGGACAAAGTTGGAGGTCCCATTAAGCGTGAACTGGTCGATTTCTTCAAGAAGAGCTGCCCCATCATAATTCTCCATGATCTTTCCTTGTAGTTTGATGACCGCGACCTCGTTTTCTATTTGACAGATAAATTGTAAACTCATAATTGCAATTAGTTTTCCTCTTTAGTAGCGTAGATGTACAGTGAGTGATGCGAGATGTTAATTTTAAAAAGGTCTTCCAATGTGTCCTTAATCCCTTGAATTCTAGGGTCGCAAAACTCGATCACTTCTCCTGTATCCGTGCAAATGATATGGTCATGTTGTTTTGATGCGTAAGATTTTTCAAAGTATGCGAGATTAGATCCGAATTGGTGCTTTACCACTAGGTTGCAATCTTGCAGCAGATCAATTGTGTTGTACAAAGTCGCTCTGGAAACTCGATAATTCTGAGCTTTCATTTTCACATACAGGGTTTCAATATCAAAATGTCCATTGAAAAAGTAAATCTCCTTGAGAATTGCAAATCGCTCAGGTGTTTTTCTATGCCCATTTTGCTCAAGATACTGAGCAAATATTTCTTCCACTTTTTCCTGTACCGTTTGTTCGGCCATAGCCAAGTATTAAAGGTCAAAAGTAGGAATTAATAAGGGATAGAGGTCATTTGAATACCACTTTTATTAACAAAAAGTAAAGATTAATTGTCTTCATGGTCGATCCTCTCAATAGAATTTATCCCGTCCACTTCAACCAGTTTGTTCATCAGATTGTCGAGATGTTCAGTATCTCTGACATAGGCCATGACACATCCTTCGAATATGCCGTCATTTGAATTGAACGAAATTGATTTCATATTGACATTAAGGTCAGCAGAAATGATATTGGTAATGTTATTCACGACTCCCACGTCATCGATCCCGGTAAACACCATCCCGGTCAGAAATTCTTCATATTCCTGTCCTCTCCAGCTGGCGCGGATGATCCGGTACGCATAGTTGGCCATTAATTGTCTGGCGTTAGGACATTTATTTCTGTGTATTTTGATTCCGTCATTAATGGTAATAAACCCAAAAATGTCATCTCCGGGAATAGGATTACAGCAAGGAGCAAATTTGTAATCAAATTTGTCATTCTCACCAATTATCAGCTCCTCAGATTTTTTCTTGAATTTACTGACCAAGGTGGAAAAGCTGCCTTTCAATGAGTTACTTAATGAAGTATGCTTAAGCCGGCCACCTTTAACTATAATTTCTTTGATCCTGGATAAGTCTAGCTTGTCTTTGGCTATTTGGTAATACATTTCTGTATGTTCCTTAAAATCATAGAATTTAATTAGCTCGTTGAGGTTGTCTTCATCGAATGTAACTTTAAGTGTTTTTAATTTTCGTTCTAGGATTTCTCTGCCATCAAGCGAAGCGACCTTTTTCTCCTCTTTCAGACTGCCTTTGATCTTAGATTTTGCCTTCGAAGTGACTACGTAATTCAGCCAGTCTTCTTTAGGAGATTGCTTGGAAGAAGTTACAATTTCCACCTGATCGCCACTTTTTAATTCGTGACTTAAGGGTACCAATTTGTGGTTTACTTTTGCTCCGATGCAATGTGCACCAACCTGAGTATGAATTTCAAATGCAAAATCCAGTGCCGTTGCTTTTACAGGTAACCTTTTGAGGTCTCCATTAGGAGTGAATACAAAAATTTCTTCTGCAAAAAGGGAAAGTTTAAAGTCATCAATGAATTCCATAGCATCTGCATCCCGGTTTTCCAGAATTCCCCGGATCTTGTCAACCCAGCTATCTAACATGCCATCTTTTTCATTGGTGGACTTGTATTTCCAGTGGGCGGCTAACCCTTTTTCCGCAACTTCATCCATTCTTTTCGTTCTGATCTGAACTTCAACCCATTTGCCGGTTGGACTCATCACAGTTGTATGCAATGACTCATATCCATTTTGTTTTGGATGAGAGATCCAATCCCTAAGCCTCTCAGGATTTGGTTTATAGTAATCCGTAACAATGGAATAGGCTTTCCAACAGTCGGCCTTTTCAGATTCCATCGGTGTGTCAATAATGACACGGATAGCAAAAACATCGTATACTTCTTCGAAATTGATTGCTTTCTTTTGCATTTTGTTCCAAATGGAATAGATCGACTTTTGTCTTCCCTTGATCTGAAAGCTCAGACCTGCTTCTTCCAGCGTATTTCTGATGGGCGAACTGAATTTCCGGATGAACCGCGTACGGATATCTTTGGTTTTTTCGAGTTTGTTGTTGATGCTGACATAGGATTCTGCTTCTGTATATTTCAGGGCAAGATCCTCTAGCTCAGTTTTTATTGCATAAAGTCCGAGCCGATGAGCCAGAGGTGCATAAAGAAAATGTGTTTCTGAAGCAATCTTTAACTGCTTATCCGTTCTCATGGATTCAAGCGTTCGCATATTGTGAAGGCGATCGGCCAGTTTGATCAGGATCACACGGACATCTTCCGGTAAGGTTAATATCATCTTGCGAAAATTCTCCGCTTGTTGTGAAGTGTTTAAGTCAAATACCCCAGAGATCTTTGTTAAACCATTAATGATCTTTCTGCATTGCTCACCAAAGATATTTTCGATATCATCAAGTGCAATTTCTGTGTCCTCAACAGTATCATGCAGTAACGCACATGCTATGGCTTTCGGACCGAGGCCTATTTCTTCTGCACAGATCCGAGCTACAGCAATAGGATGGAAAATATAGGGTTCACCCTACTTTCTACGCATGTCCTTATGAGCAGTAACAGCGACGTCAAATGCTTTCCTAATGAACTTGGTGTCATCTTTGGATCTCTCAACCGAAATTGTCCTCAACAGACCTCTATACGCATTTAGGATCTCTTTATTCTCCTTATCCAAATCTATCTTCATGGATGTCAAATCTTGCATTTAAATATAGAAAAGTCTAGTAACAAGTTGTAGCTGAATCTCCAAAATGTTAAAGTTTATTATTTGAAATAATCAAATAAGACTCAGACCGGATTAAATGTGGATCTATTTTGCGGGTAAGACCTTGGTTTCGACCTCTCCAAAACCAACTCTGATCCCATCCTTTACACCATAACCTCTCATAATAACACTGTCGCCATCCAGTATGAATTTGCGCTCAGAACCATCACTCATCTTAAATGGTTTTGTCCCTTTCCAGCTGATCTCAAGCATTGATCCAAATTGACCTTCTTCCGGTCCGGAAATTGTTCCTGATGCTAACATGTCTCCCGCATTGATGTTACAACCATTGATGGTATGATGTGCCAGTTGCTGCGCCATGTTCCAGTACATGTGTTTGAAATTAGATGTACAGACTACCGATTCTTCTGCCGTTTCAGGTTGTATGGCTACTTCAAGCTCAATATCCAGATGATGATCACCTTGGTATTCTAAATACGGCAGAACTTTTGGATCTTGGATCGGGCCTGCTACTTTGAATGGCTCTAATGCATCAAGAGTAACGATCCATGGAGACATGGAAGAAGCGAAATTTTTAGCCAAAAAGGGGCCTAATGGTACATATTCCCATTTTTGAATGTCCCGAGCCGACCAGTCATTGAAAAGACATAGTCCGAAAATGTAATTTTCTGCTTCTGATGTAGAAATGGAATCTCCCAAAGGTTTACCATCAAAGGTTATGAACGCCATCTCCAGTTCAAAATCCAGCAGCTTGCAAGGGCCAAATACCGGAGGTTCGGATTCGTTTGGTTTTTGTTGCCCTTTCGGCCTGTGAATTGGCGTACCTGAATTAATGATCGAAGAGGCCCTTCCATGATAGCCCACAGGAATATGCTTCCAGTTTGGTAGAAGCGCATTATTTGGATCTCTGAACATGCATCCTACATTATAGGCATGTTGCTCACTCGAATAAAAATCTGTGTAGTCGCCAATTTCAAT
>JAAZYJ010000415.1 GCA_014239715.1 Flavobacteriales bacterium | reverse complement strand
TTAAAACTTTTTAAAGGATTTATAAAGAGCTCTACTTTTTACGAAATTGGGTCCGGGCAGGAATTAAGGAAGCAATTTGCCTATGTTCAAGTTCAGGCAGGCCAAGGTGTCTATGCCTGGAACGATTACAACCAAGATGGGATCAAAGACATCAATGAGTTTGAAATTTCAGCTTTTCCTGATCAAGCGGACTACATAAGAGTTTTCACACCAACCAGCGACTACGTTAAAACGTATTCCAATCAATTCAACCAAAGTATTAATCTGCGTCCTTCGGCAATATTGAAAAAGAAAAAAGGATTTTTAAAGCTCTTCGGACATTTCTACAATCAGACCTCGTTTCGTGTCGACCGAAAAACAAATAACGAATCTGAAAAGACAGCTTATAACCCATTCATAACGGCTGTTGAGGAATCAACACTTGTATCCCTGAATTCATCCATTAGAAACACCCTGTTCTTCAACCGGAGTCACCCCAAATACGGTTTTGACTATACGTATCAGAAAATAGGCGGGAAATCCCTTCTAACCTCCGGCTTTGACTCAAGGGCGCTGGAAGAACATGAATTAAGAATCAGGTGGAATGTAAACCGAAAACTCACCTTTATTTCACATCAGTCCGTTAGCACTAAGTCCAATTTTTCAGACTATACCACAGGCAGAAATTACAATCTTCAGATCTGGAGTGTTGATGCCAAATTTTCTTACCAACCCAGCACAGCCTTCAGAGTATCTCTCACAAACGAAACTTCGGGGAAACAAAATGCTCTTGACCTGGGTGGAGAGGTTGCTGAGATCATCGATGTTGGCGCGGAATTCAGATTGAATAAAGCCACAAAAGGATCCATGACAGTGCTCTTTAATTACATTAACATTAGTTACGACGGAGAAGTGAATTCTTCGTTAGGGTTTGAAATGTTAAACGGGCTAAAAAATGGCACAAATTTTACTTGGAACGCAAATTTCCAAAGGACGCTGGCCAACAATCTCCAAATAAGCCTTAACTATCTCGGCAGAAAGTCAGAAGACAATAAGGCCATCCATACGGGAGGCGTTCAGGTCAGAGCATTTTTCTAACCCTGCTCTGAACTTGACGTGGCTAATTTAAAGTAGTAATAGCTGTTAAAAATGAGCATGTGTCTTATTTAAGAGCAAAACTTGTTGTCGCAATTTCTACTCCTTCACAGAATATTTTAACGATATAGTCTCCCGGATCAATTTTATTTTCTACATCATAAAAAATGCACAGATCCATATTCTCTTTCTGGTAATTCACGATCCTTTTTACACTGGCTTCCTGCTCAGCTCCTTCAGTTTGAAAGAGCTCCGGGCTTCCATCATTCAGAACTCCTCCTGACGGCGATATGATCCGCATAAATATTGCCTTATCGCCGCTATTCGCAATCGGATTTCCCATGATCGTAAAACAAGCTCTGATCATGTTGGTACTTTTAGCCCGGGGAGTTTCTTTGTAATTCCCTGAAGCACGCACCCGGAGTGCATCTGCTTTGATTCCGGAGGTCTGCAGTTTTGATCCTATGTTCACTTGTTCTTCCAAACCTTGTTTCACGCTCGTCAAATCCTTGATCTCATCGTCTTTTTTATTAATGGTCGCAACTTGCTCTTCAATTTCCCCACGGTATTGAATGTTCATTTGATTCAATGAATCGATCTTATGCACCTGAAACCGCATCACCTTTCTTAGCGTTTCCGTTTCTTTCCTTAGCTTATATATTGTTCGTGCATCTCTTTTCCCTTTCTTTTTCATATCATCAAGCTCTGCCAATAATCCGGTAACTCGCTCACGTTGATCCCGGATACTGTCAAGCATAACCTGATTATCTGTTTGCAGTGTATCCATTTGCTGAAGCATCGCTTGCAAATTCTCACGAACATCAGTTGACATCAGCTCAAGACCACTGGAACCCAGGTCTGCTTCCATCTCTTTTATGTAAAAGGACAATTCCTGATTCTCCAATTCACAAATTGCCTGGCCACTACTGTGAAAATTCCACTGATACGCACAAAAGGCCAAGGAACCTAATAGCACAATAATCACTGTAATGTATAGAGG
>JAAZYJ010000271.1 GCA_014239715.1 Flavobacteriales bacterium | reverse complement strand
CGATCATTAGCTCCAAATTTCCTAATGTCAAATATGCCCTTATCTGGCCCGAAATATTCTTAATGTTCTGGAAAATTGTCAAAGCCCGGCTACCGTGTTCCAACGCGGATTCAATTTGGCCAATTCCCTGCGCCTCGCTTAGGTCTAATAGAAGGTCTGCTCTTTTTTGGTGGTCCGTTTCAACACTAAGCTTTTGTGCTATCTCATTGGCTTTTTTCAAGTTCTGGGCATGTAGCGGTTGCAGAAAAGAATGGAGTGCAAATAGGCAAACGAGAATAATTACGTTTGTCCTTACAATTGAAGAAATACTATTTCGTATGTTACTTGAGCTCATAAAGTTTCGACCTGTTATCTCAAAGTACTAATTTATATTTCAACCTCAACCAAGAAAGCATCATGTAAATACTTTAGGCCATTTTGAATCACGTGGTCTTCAATTTCTTAGCTACCTAATTTCGGCACCAACCGAAATTTCCTTTTCCGGACATATAAATGATAGATTCCCGTCTATCTCAGCCATCAGGATCATGCCCTGAGATTCTATGCCTCTAATTTTTCTCGGCGTCAAGTTAAGTAGTACACTTACTTTTTTTCCAATTATTTGATCCGGCACATAATGCTCGGCAATTCCAGAAACGATCACTCTTTGATCTATTCCTGTGTTAACTGTCAGCACCAGTAGTTTGTCAGCATTTGGGTGTTTTTCAGCACTAATGATCTCGCCTACTCTCACGTCCATTTTCATAAACTCGTCAAATTGTATCTCATTTTTCATCGGCGGTAATTTAGAAGTTGCCTTTTCAGCAGCTTTCAGTTTATTTATTTGTGCTTCAATTTCTTTATCCTCAAACTTTGGGAACAACACTTCACTAGAGCCTAACTGATGCCTATCTTTGACAATGTTTGCGGTTCCCAGAACGCTCCACTCTACCGCGGGTAGACGCATCATTTTTCTCAATCTTTCAGTTGAAAAAGGAAGAAAAGGTTCAAATGCAATGCTCAAATTTGCCGCGATCTGTATAGCGATATTCATAACCGTGGCAACACGGCCTTCATCTGTCTTTATTAATTTCCATGGTTCAGTATCTGCAAAATATTTGTTCCCAAGCCTTGCTAAATTCATCGCTTCCGCAAGAGACTCTCTGAACTTAAACTCCTCTATTTTTGCATCGATCCTATCCTTCACTAAACGCATTTCACCTAATACCTTTTTATCAACATCTTCAAGTTGGCCTTTCTCGGGCACTATGCCGTTGAAGTACTTATTTGAAAGTACCAATACACGATTAACAAAGTTCCCGAAAATATCCGCCAACTCATTGTTGTTTCTCGACTGAAAATCTTTCCAGGTAAATTCGCTATCCTTGGCCTCAGGAGCAATAGAACACAACACATATCTTAATGCGTCCTGTTTGCTTGGGAAATCTTCAAGATACTCGTGTAGCCAGACCGCCCAGTTTCTGCTGGTAGAGAATTTATTTCCTTCCAAATTCAGGAACTCGTTTGCAGGGACATTCTTGGGTAAGATATAACCCCCGTGCTCCTTAAGTATAATGGGGAAAATAATGCAATGAAAAACGATATTATCCTTGGCCAAAAAATGAACAAGCTCTGTTGATTTATCTTTCCAATAAGGTTCCCACTCTTTCCCATTTTCCGACGCCCATTGCTTTGTAGCGCTAATATAGCCTATGGGTGCATCCAGCCACACATACAAAACCTTTCCATCTGCATTTTCTAAAGGCACTTTTACCCCCCAATCTAAATCCCTGGTCATTGCCCTGGGTTGCAGGCCACCGTCGATCCAGCTCATGCACTGTCCAACAACTTGATTTCTCCATTTAGATGCATCATGGTGATATTCACCATCAAGCATACCCTGTTTAAGCCATTTTTTAAGCCATTCTTCGTGATTCTGCATCGGCAAATACCAATGCTCTGTTTTCTTTAGGATCGGTACTTTTCCCGATATTGCCGAAACCGGATCCACAAGTTCCAGCGGGCTCAAAGCACTGCCACATTTCTCACATTGGTCGCCAAAAGCTTCAGGATACTGACATTTTGGACACTTCCCTTTTATATAACGATCTGCCAGGAACTGCTTATGCTCCTCATCGTAGTATTGTTCACTTTCTTTTGTAATGAAGGCCCCGTTCTCATTCAGAACTGTAAAAAATTCTTGTGCAGTTTCATGATGTATTCTTGCACTCGTACGGTGATAAATGTCAAACTCTATACCTAAGTCTTGAAATGCCTTCTTATTGATGTTGTGAAATTCTTCAACAATATTCTCCGGTGTAGTTTTTTCTTTTTTTGCTCTTAAGGTAATCGCTGCACCGTGCTCATCTGAACCACAAATGAATAGTACATCCTTCCCATTTAAGCGCAGATACCTGGCATAAATATCGGCAGGAATGTAAACCCCGGCAATATGACCAAGATGTAATGGCCCATTCGCGTAAGGCAATGCCGCCGTAATTGTATGTCTCTTGCCGCTCATCTGCTTAATATTGGCCTAAATATAGCAAGGAAAGACCACTCGTGTATATACATCCTGTGTTTCTTGACTCGCATAATTTATTTTAGTATTATTGCAATATCATTTTAATATCAATATTATGAAAATAGAAAAAGAAATAAATGGTGCATCCGGATTTTTGATGCTAGCATTAATAATACTACTAATTGGCGGTTCTGCATTCGGGGTATTTGCGACTAAAATTCCTTGGTTTACAATAGGGATCGTATTAGGGGTTATCTTACTTCCCGGACTCTTTGTTGTTTCTCCAAATGGCTCAAGAGTAATGGTATTGTTCGGAAAGTACATCGGAACGGTAAAGAAAAATGGTTGGTTCTGGGTAAATCCGTTTTACACAAAACAGAAGATCTCTCTAAGAGCCAGAAACTTTGACTCTGAACGGGTGAAAGTGAACGACAAAATCGGCAACCCGATCATGATAAGTGTCATTCTTGTTTGGAAAGTGAAAGATACTTATGCCGCCGCATTTGATGTTGATGATTATCAGCATTTTGTAAGAGTGCAAACCGATGCCGCTGTAAGAAAATTGGCAGGGATGTACAGTTACGATAACTTTGATGATCCCTCAGAGGTGTCCCTGAGATCAGGAATGGATGAAGTGAACCATGCCCTGGAAAAAGAGCTAGATGAACGACTTACCATTGCCGGAATTGAAGTTCTTGAGGCAAGAATTGGTTATCTGGCGTATGCTCAGGAAATTGCCAGCGCAATGCTTAAAAGACAGCAAGCCACTGCAATCGTTTCCGCAAGGATGAAAATTGTGGAAGGAGCCGTCGGCATGGTTGAGGCGGCTCTGCATGAATTGTCCAAAAAACAGATAATAGAGATGGACGAAGAGAAAAAAGCAGCCATGGTCAGCAACCTAATGGTTGTGCTATGCTCAGATAAGGATGCAAGTCCTGTATTGAATACGGGAACGCTAAACCATTGATTTTCTAGATAAATTCAACCAACCTTGGCAAAGAAGAAGCCGTTTGTTTTAAGATTAGATCCTGAATTGCTCAAAGCGATGGAGAAGTGGGCTGCAGACGAATTCAGAAGTACCAATGGGCAATTGGAGTGGGTAATTAACAAAGCTCTAAAAGAGAACAATAGACAACCAAAGAAGAAAAATGACAACTCCTCCACATCTTAGGTCAGGTGATCAGATCGCACTTGTCGCAACCGCACGATTCATTGATCCTGAACAATTATTGAAAACAACAAGAGTTCTTGAATCATGGGGGCTTAAACTGTCAATTGGTGAGCACCTGACAAAGGTCTCGAATCAGTTTGCAGGAACCGACGAGGAGCGTGCTTCAGATCTTCAAAAAGCCATAAATAATCCCGAAATCCGTGCTATAATCTGCTATCGAGGAGGTTATGGTTCAATTAGGCTACTTGATCTGGTGGATTTTTCAGGTCTCATTGCAAATCCAAAATGGTTCTGTGGCTATAGCGACATTACAGTTTTCCATAGTCTATTGAATACGATGAGGATCAAGTCCATTCATTCTACCATGCCCGTCAATTTTGAAACAAATACCAAAGAGTCCAATGACAGTATGAAGCTTGCCTTGTTCGGCAATGCAATGGAAATTGCTGCTGAACCTAATGACTTGAATAGATATGGAACTGTTGCGGGAGAATTGATTGGTGGAAATCTGTCTATTCTTCATAACCTGACAGGGACAGACATAGAGCTGGACACCAAGAATAAGATCCTGGTTATCGAAGATCTTGATGAGTATTTATACCACATTGACCGAATGCTTCACAATCTGAAGAGATCAGGAAAGTTGCAGCAACTAGCGGGGCTCATCGTTGGTGGGATGACGGGAATGAACGATAACGATATTCCATTTGGTAAAGGCGCGAATGAAATAATTGCAGAAATAATCTCAGAATATCATTTCCCGGCTTGCTATAATTTTCCAATTGGCCACATTGCAGACAATCGTTCTGTTATTCTTGGCGAACAATACAGCCTTGATATTTCAAAACAAGGG
>JAAZYJ010000140.1 GCA_014239715.1 Flavobacteriales bacterium | reverse complement strand
TTCCTTTGCTTTTTTAACCCGAGTGCATAATTCGTCAAGATTATCATACACCTCGTCTACCCAACCTTGCTCGTGTCTTTTGTAGGTAGCCGCTGGATTCACTTCAGCGCAAACAGTGATACAGCCGGCAATATTGCCTGCTTTAGGCTGGGCACCACTCATTCCTCCTAAACCTGATGTGAGGAACAATTTCCCGTCGAGGCCTTCTCCGGTTTTAGATACTTTCCTTCCGCCGTTAAGAACAGTAATTGTAGTACCATGTACAATTCCCTGAGGACCAATATACATGTATGAGCCTGCGGTCATCTGACCATATTGAGTCACCCCTAAGGCATTGAATTTCTCCCAATCATCTTGCGATGAATAGTTAGGAATCATCATTCCATTGGTAACTACAACTCTCGGAGCTTCTGAATGAGAAGGGAACAATCCATGAGGATGACCAGAGTACATAACAAGCGTTTGCTCATCAGTCATCTCAGCTAAATACTTCATGGTAAGTCTATACTGTGCCCAGTTCTGAAAAACAGCACCGTTTCCACCATAGGTGATCAACTCGTGGGGGTGTTGAGCAATTGCGTAGTCCAAGTTGTTCTGGATCATCAGCATAATGGCCTTTGCCTGATTGCTTTTTCCCGGATAATCTTCTATTGGACGAGCATACATTTTGTAATCCGGGCGGTATCTGTACATATAGATCCTTCCATAATCTTTTAGCTCAGCTGCAAATTCGGGCGCAAGCTCAGCGTGCTGCTCAGTTGGGAAATACCTCAATGCATTTTTCAAGGCCAGCTTCTTTTCTGGATCAGAGAGAATGTCTTTCCGCTTTGGTGCGTGACTAACAGTTGTATCGTATTCTTTCTTAGCTGGAATGACAGATGGGATTCCCTCTTTAACTGCTTGCTGAAAGGCTGTAGCTGTACTCATTATTGCTTGTTTTATCTGAATAGCAAAACTAGGGTTTTGGACGGTACTCAGCAACCTAATGGGTGATAAGAAGAAGTTTTCTGGACAACGTAATATTTCAGAGGCTTGGATCTCCCTCTACTTTTCCCGTCTTTTTGTTGTAGCCATAAGGACAATGCATGCATCCACTCTTGCAACAATGCCCTCTCTTGAGATGGTATTTCTCCGTAAAGACGATAAAGCCCTCGTCGCTTAAATAGAAGTCCTCACCTTTTAGGTCCTTCCTTTTTGAAAACCCACTCATGTCATCACTCATCTCGACAAAAGTAATAAGAGATTGTCACCCTTCGCCCGTTGAACGGACAATCTCTTTTATACTTTTACAACTTGTTCAACGAAAACACTCCAATAGAAAAAATTTGTCACCCCGATATTGAACATAGTGGGGCGGAGCTTTGGATAAAACGGGATGACCTGATCCACGACGAAGTATCAGGAAACAAGTGGAGAAAGCTGAAACACTATGTTGAAAAAGCAAAAGAACGCGACGGCATTGTCACTTTTGGCGGGGCGTATTCCAATCATATTGCAGCTACAGCCGCGATAGGAAGACTTTTGGGTATTCAGACCACTGGAATCATCAGAGGAGACGAACTTGACCCTTCTTCGAATCAGACATTAAGCAAGGCGAATGCTGATGGCATGAGACTGTTGTTTGTTACCAGAGAAGAATATGGGTTCAGAGATCAGCTGGCGTATCACAAACAGATCAAACAGGAATATGGCAATGTTGTAATTGTTCCCGAGGGTGGCGCAGGGTATGAAGGTATTGTAGGTGCCACGGAAATTATGAGGGGGCATGATGATTTTGATGTGGTTGTCGTTTCATGTGGAACGGGAACGACACTGACCGGGATCTTGATATCATTGAAATCACATCAACATGCTATTGGCTTTCCTGCCCTCAAAGGTGGTTTTATAAAAGAAGAAGTAAGCCGAATGGTTGGTGAGTATTTTCTGGATAAAAGTATCGAAGACGAATACCTGAATGGATTCTCAATTTTTGACGAGTATCATTTTGGAGGATACGCAAAGGTAGATCCTGGTCTGATCGAATTTATGCGCTCATTTTATGAGCATACAAACATAAAATTAGACCCTGTTTACACGGGAAAAATGATGTTCGGGTTGTTCGATCAGCTTAAAAACAACAATAAATATTCCGGTAAAAAGATTCTTGCTGTTCATACCGGTGGAGTGCAGGGCCTTAAAGGGATTGAGGAGAAATTAGGCTCTCATATTTTCTGACTTTTTTCATGGTTTTCGGTCAACTTTATTAACAACTAACGAAACATTTGTTAATAACCTCACGTAAGTTGCTGTTCTCGATTGAGAATTTATGAAAGTGAACAAACACATACCCATTATAGCGCTCCTCCTATTTGCAGTAAGTGCCTTCGCTCAACCATCTGAGCGAAGAACAAGCAAGAGTCAGTACATTTCAAAATGGAAGGAAGAAGCTATTTATCAGATGCATAAATATGGCATTCCGGCAAGTATTACTCTTGCACAGGGTATTTTGGAAAGCGCACATGGTAATTCTGAATTAGCCAAATATGGAAACAATCACTTTGGTATCAAATGCCATAATTGGTCAGGACCAAGTATGTTCAAAGACGACGATCACACGGATGATTGTTTTAGGGTTTACGATTCTGCATCGGAGTCGTTCAGGGATCATTCTGAATTTTTAAGTAAACGCGGCAGGTATGAATTTTTGTTTGAGCTTAGAGCAAATGACTATAAAGGTTGGGCCAAAGGATTGAAGAAGGCTGGGTATGCTACGAACCCCAAGTACGCACATCTGTTAATAGCTTTGATTGAGAAACACGAATTAGATCAGTATGATAAGGTTAAGGGTTTGCCTAAAACACCACCCGCATTATTGGCCATTAGTGGTCAGATAAAAAGAGAACCAAATAAGCATCGGGTTGGAATTCACGAAAACAAGATAAAATACATTGTTGTAAGCTCAGGTGACACGTTCTGGAAAATTGCTAAAGAATTTGATATGGGACTCTGGCAGCTCTATAAGTACAACGACTTGGACAAGACAGACCTGTTAAAAGATGGCGATATTATCTTCCTCCAACCGAAAAGGAGGAGAGCCAGATCCAAGAAGTGCCGAATAAGGAATGGAGATACATTACGAAGCATTTCACAGGAGCATGGATTGAAATTGAAATATCTGTGCAAGAAAAATAATTTAGAGTATGGCTCAGATCTGAAGGTGGGGACCTTTCTGAGCCTGAAATAGCAAGCAATTTGCTTGTTGTTGTTTTGTTTGTTTACAAAAGACGAGCCTTCCGATTTTTCTGGAGGCTTTTCTTTTACGTGAAGACCCAATGAGAAATATTACCTCAATATTTGAGCAATTACACTGTTCCCTGAAGTAAAGACAATGTCTGTTTTTCCATCTTTGTTCATGTCGGAAATAGCAGGAGGATGTGCCGATTTCTTTGGGAATTCGGAAAGCAGCTCTCCCATATCGTTGAACAAACTCAATTCGCCATCCTGTATCGAGTAGAAGAAATCCTTATTTGCCGAATGGAAATGGTAGGATGGAGCTGCTGTATTGAATTGTAAATATTTCTGTGTTGACATGTCCGGCCCCAGCACTTCCATTGCATTATTCGTGCTTATCAGATAGTCCTGATAACCATCAGCCTCATAATCAATAGGAATAAAATGGACATCCTGACTATTGGAATCGCTTTTGATCGTTTTAGAGCTGCCATCAAACAACATTTCTACCAATGTGCCGGATGAGTCCATGTACATACATTTAGAAGTCCCAATACTTCGGCCCTTTACTAAATACCTTTTACTGCCGGCTTGTGCAGGGATACTCGAGTTTATATCGTACCTGGATCTGCCTCGTCTGTCCAACGCGTAGATCTTCCCATTGCCATCATGGAAACAGATATAATCTTTGTTGCCAATTACAAACCGCTTTACATCAGATCTCACCTCACTACCTGCACCTTTGAATTCCCAACCCTGAACCAGCTTGCCTGTTTTGTCAAAATTGTAAACATTTCCCTGAGCTGTTCCGATCAGTATTCTGTAATTGTGATTTTTCTGATAGTCAAATACACTTAGACTGTTAGAAGCAAATGATGGCAGGTTCACCGGAAAGCCTTTCACACTTTTTCCATTTATATCCAACAAATGGATCTTATTGATAGTGTTGAACAGCATTTGATATTTACCATTACCATACACATCAATCTGCTTTACATCTCCAATGATCGGTCCGTCTATTGGTTTCTTCCATTTCACTAAACCGGCAGCACTGATAATATAAATGTTGTTTCCTGCATCTTGAACCAATACCTCTTCGGTTTTAGTTCTGTGGTTCTTTACTAGCTGAGGTTTGCGTATCAGCGTACTGTCTAGCGCTACCTCCCAGAGGTCATTGTTGGTAATGACCTGGTTTCGTCCGGTATTGCAGCTGACACTTATATTGTGATAAACAAGGTCGTTTTCATTGCCGGCCATTTGCCATCCCAACCTGTTGAACCCTTTGTACGCGGTTGATTTTTCGTTTATGGCACGAATTACTTCAGGGCTCATAAATCGATATAAACCGAATTTGTCAAATGGCAAATTACAGTAGTACATAAAATTTGATCTGTCACTGAATTTATCTGCTAAAAACTCTGAGAACCCAACGTCGTTGGAAAGAACTTGATCGGTACTTAATGCATTGATAATTTTCTTGCAGGAGAGTAAATTATTGGTGAAATAAACATATTCGTTATAGCTGAAACAAAAATTGAACCCTCCAGTTGTTTCTTTGAATAAAAGCTGCGGCTTAAAATCAGAATTCAAATGAAAAATTGAAATCCCCATATAAGTCCTGGCAGTGGAATCAGCATTGGAATAGTCGTGTATTTTTCCGACCGGATCGACGCTGCCGTTTGCACGGCATACAATGCCGGTTTCATTTGAGTGTGTAGTAAACGATGCAAATTGATTGTCGATCCAACTAGTAACATGAGCTGAAAGGTCCCGATCCAACAATCCGTTCATCGTGTGCAGAGAGTTCAGTGCCTTCTCACTCATATGCTTAGATGTTAAAAATTGCTGATAGTCTGAGAAGCCCCACCATTTGAACGAAGAGATGTAATTG
>JAAZYJ010000289.1 GCA_014239715.1 Flavobacteriales bacterium | reverse complement strand
CAGGGAAAGACCTTAGCGATCATAGGGCGAACAGGTAGCGGAAAATCTACCATATCAGACCTGGCAGCAAGGCTTTACGACCCCACCAAAGGAAAGGTAATTCTGGATAACACGCCCTTGTATCAATACGACCTTAAAGCATTCAGGTCCAACATTGGTTATGTACCTCAGGAAGTCTTTCTATTTTCGGACACGATAGCCAACAACATTGGATTTGGTTTGGAACGAGAATACAGTCTGGAAGAGATTCAGGAAGCGGCAATAAATGCACACATTGATCACAACATTCAAACTTTCACGGATGGTTATCAAACCATTATGGGTGAAAGAGGAATTACTTTATCGGGAGGACAAAAGCAACGGATTTCCATTGCCAGGGCATTAATCAGGAAGCCGGGCATTCTGATCCTCGATGATTGCCTCTCTGCAGTTGACACAGAAACTGAAGAAGTTATTTTAAACAATCTAAAGACAATTATGTCAAATACGACAACAATCATTAACAGTCATCGTATTTCGTCCATTCAACATGCCGATGAAATTATTGTTCTGGATTCTGGCACAATTGTAGAACGTGGGAAACACCAAGAACTGTTGAATAAACAGGAGGTTTATTTCAAGCTTTATGAAAAACAACTTGCAGAAGACAGCAGGGTATAAATTTCTATTAACGGGCAGATATCATAGATGTGGCAACATTTGAAGCCCATTAATTTTCAATTGTCGGAAATAATGTTAATTTTGTTAGAGGGTGTATTTAGTTTCAATTTCCAACAAGATTATGTGAAGATGGATGATAGGATACCATACAGAGATGAAATATTCTCGAAATCGGTAAGGGCTGGTAAAAGAACATATTTCTTTGACGTGAAGACAACCAAGGGTAGTGATTTGTACCTAACAATCACTGAGAGTAAAAAGAAATCGAATAAAGACGGGAAGTTCTACTACGAAAAGCACAAGATATTCTTGTATAAAGAAGACTTTGAAAAGTTCAGCTTAGGACTTGATGAAGCAATTGCCAAAATCAAGGAACTTAAAGATAAAGGCGAGTTCCCTGATCTTCAGACAAACTATTCCAGCAACGAGGGCAGTAATGAAAGCACTACCTCTGAGGATTACACTACCAATGTGAATTTTGAAGACCTGGGCTAATCACTTGTAGTGATAATTCGACTTACGATCCATTTCATTTATGCTGACAAGAGCTGTTCCAGTTGTTGATCTATTCGCTTCGCGTACTCTTCATCTTTCAGCACCCCTTGTCTTAGCACATCCTCAATTCGACTCAGCTTCGGCCTGTTTGATAATACTTCAACCTGCAAATAGCCAAGTACAGCAGCAAACGCATCCAGCCCTCTCAAATTACCCGCTCTTCCCGATGACAATCCAACCAGAGCAGCATACTTACCTTTAACCAAATCTCCTGAAAATGAATCCAAAAAGCTTTTTGCAATACCGGGAAACCCACCATGATACTCGGGCAGAATAAAAACGAATTTATCAGCAGAGCTAATGTATTTATTCAATAACGCATCATAGCTTTCGGATCGATTCCCAAAACACTCCGAGAAAACAAAATCAGCAGGTAACATTTTCAGGTCCAAGATCTGACATTCCACTTTTCTATTCAGCAGGCCTTTTTGATAAATGGCGGCCATTTCTCTGCTTTTACTGTTCTCTCTGTTTGTGCCAACAATTATTGTAATCATACTTATCAACATTTTAAAACCAACTATAGAATTGCGTCAAACCCCTAGTTTGTCTTAACATTCAGCAAAACTAAGGCTTCTAATTTAGGAGTATTAAGGGCTAAAGAGCGTGAATAAACAAATTTCTGTTCAAAATTAGAACTTCCAAATTCATTGCTAGCCTCATTAGTAATGTATTTTTACAATATAAGTTTCTGAATATTCAAAATGAAGATAACGTACTACGGACATTCATGTAATTTAATCGAGATAGGATCAAACAAAATACTATTTGACCCTTTCATTTCAGGGAATGAGCTTGCTCAGGACATAGATATCGATAGTATTAAAACGGATTACATCTTGTTATCACACGGGCATGAAGATCACATTCTTGACACGGAAAGAATCGCTTTAAATACAGAGGCAAAAGTAATTGCGCCTTACGAAACTTTTATGTGGTACTCACAGAAAGGACTAGCCGGCCACCCTATGAACCATGGCGGACAATGCAAATTTGAATTTGGAAACGTAAAAATGACCAACGCGATCCATTCCAGTATACTCCCTGATGGAAATTATGGAGGGCACCCTGCAGGCTTTGTTATCGATTCAGAAGAAGGGTGTTTCTATTATGCCGGAGATACTGCATTGACCATGGATATGCAGCTGATCGGGATGCAGCACACACTTGATTTTGCCATTCTTCCCATTGGAGATAATTTTACCATGGGCATTGACGATGCCATCATTTGTGCAGACTTTATAAAGTGCAAGAATATTATAGGAGTGCACTATGATACATTCGGTTACATTGTAATCGATAAAGATGAAGCACGAACAAAGTTTGAGGAAGCAGGAATTAAATTGACTTTACTGGAGATTGGAGAATCTTTGGTCTTAAATTGAAAATGAGGGAAAGCGAAATGACTAAAATAATAACAGTAGCAAATCAAAAAGGAGGCGTGGGCAAAACCACAACAGCAATTAATCTGGCCGCGGCTCTAGGTGTTTTGGAAAAGAAAACATTGATCATTGACGCTGATCCGCAAGCAAATGCAACATCCGGAGTAGGTTTTGACCCGAACAATGTGAAGACCAGCATCTACGAATGCCTGATCAATGATGTCGAGCCAAAAGACATTACGCTGACCACCAAGTCACCTAACCTGGATATACTTCCTGCGCATATTGATCTGGTTGGTGCAGAAATAGAGCTGATTAATCTCCCTAAAAGAGAGACTTTACTTAAATCAGCTATCGAGAAATTAAAAGATGCCTATGATTTTATCATTATTGATTGTTCCCCTTCACTTGGATTGATCACAATCAACTCATTAACTGCTGCTGATTCTGTTATTATTCCAGTACAATGTGAATATTTTGCTCTTGAAGGTCTGGGTAAATTATTAAACACAATTAAGATCGTTCAAGGAAGACTTAATCCGAATCTGGAAATTGAAGGAATATTGCTTACGATGTATGATACAAGGTTAAGACTTGCAAATCAAGTCGTCGAGGAGGTGAAAATGCACTTCCAACAACTGGTCTTCGACACCATTATACACAGAAATACAAGGTTGGGAGAAGCCCCCAGCTATGGTGAACCGATCATTATTCATGATGCAAGTTGCAAAGGCTCAATAAACTACCTAAATTTAGCTAGAGAGGTTCTTCAGAAGAACAGCCTGACAAGGCTTGAGGAGAACGATAAAATTATTGCAGGAGAAGATGAGCTCTAAGAAAAAAGGATTGGGTAAAGGTCTGAGTGCACTATTAGAAAATGCAGATACAGACATAACACTAGCGGCTATCAGCGGTAAAGCTGATCCGGTTTCCAGTGTTGCCGGTTCTATCTCACAAATTCCGATTTCACAGATAGAAACAAACCCGTTCCAACCCAGAACCTCTTTCGAAAAAGAAGCATTGGTCAACTTAACCAACTCTATCAAAGTACATGGCATTATTCAGCCCATTACACTTCGGAAAATGGGCCGGGGCAATTATCAGATCATTTCCGGAGAAAGGAGATTCAGGGCTGCCCAAATTGCAGGACTGGAGGAGGTTCCGTGTTATATCCGAATAGCCAATGACCAAACCATGCTGGAAATGGCAATTGTTGAAAATATGCAGAGAGAAGATCTTAACGCAATTGAAGTTTCTCTCAGCTTTCAGCGTCTTATTGAAGAATGTGACCTTACACAGGAACAGCTCAGCGAAAAAGTAGGTAAGAATCGTTCGACCGTTACCAACTACCTGCGCCTGCTTAAATTGCCTTTGGATATTCAGGCTGCAATAAGAGACAATAAGATCTCAATGGGGCACGCAAGAGCTCTGCTTTCAATAACGGACGAAGAAAAGCAACTATCGGCTCTAGCCAACATCCTGGAAGATAATTTATCTGTAAGAAAGGTCGAAGAGCTCGTGAAGCAACAAAGATCTGCAGGGTCGACGACCAAGAATATCGAATTGACCCATACCGAAAAGAAGGCAGTTAAAAATCTGGCAAAAATGCTGGATGCAAAAGTAAAAGTTGCCATGAACAATAGAGGCAAAGGAAAAATCGTTATCGATTTTAAAACCGATGTGGAATTCGGCCGAATATTGAAATTGCTTAATGAATAATTCCTTTCGAATTTATACCGTTTTCTTCTTCTTGTTATGCACACATCTTATCCACGCTCAGGATACTATCGACGCTGATACCCTGAAAAATTATAGATCTCCCAAAAAAGCGGCCATTCTCTCGGCGGCAATTCCGGGTGCAGGACAAATTTACAACCATGCCTCAGTAAAAGGGAAAAGAAGATTATGGAAAGTCCCCATCGTATATGCAGGGCTGGCTACAGCAGGATATTTCCTTTACGATAACACTAAAAACATTAATGTTTTAAGAACAGAATATCTATGGCGGATTGACGAGACATTAAATCCAACCGGATTGGGTTTCAATAATCCGGATTACCAAAACTACACCACGGATAATGTTAGAACGGCTTTAGACCAGTACAAAGACTGGAGGGATCTCTCGGTGGTGTGCATTGCAGGCATCTATATTCTTCAAATAGTTGATGCCAGTGTAGACGCTCATTTGTTCAATCATGACATATCTCCAAACCTATCTTTAATTATCACTCCTAAAATAGGGCTCAATACAACAAGGTCTTTTGGCTTCGGTTTAACACTTTTAAGAAAATAAATTGGCACGTTGGTGTTAGTATTTCTGTATTTTTGGCGCGTTAGCTATGAGGATTGCATTAATCGGATACGGAAAAATGGGGAAAGCAATAGAGCCAATCGCTCTTGACCGTGGGCATGAAATCATACTGCGAGCTGCATGTAAAGAAGAGATTGATGAGAAAGTTGTTTCCGAAGCAGACGTTGCTATTGAATTTACAGACCCGTCCTCGGCGAAAGACAATATCCTGAGCTGCTTTCGGCTGGACACTCCAATTGTCGTGGGAACCACAGGCTGGTACGAGAATTATGAGGAAATTGAAGAAAAACAAAGGAACCTGAAGGGAGCACTGCTTGCATCAACCAATTTTAGTTTGGGAGTTAACATTTTTTTAGAAATAAATAAACAGCTCGCTGAGTTAATGAATCATCAAAACCAATACGATGTGATGATCTCGGAAACGCACCATACGGAAAAGCTGGACGCACCAAGCGGAACGGCCATTAGTATTGGAGAAGGTATAATCGATTCAATGGATAGAAAAAAGAATTGGACCAATTCAAATACCAATGATGCTGAATCGATTCCGATATTATCAAAACGGAAACCCGATGTTCCCGGCACGCATGCGGTAACCTATACATCGGAAGTTGATTCCGTGAAAATAGAGCACACTGCACACAATCGAAAAGGCTTTGCCTTAGGCGCTGTTATTGCCGCTGAATTCATCCAGGGCAAAACCGGCATCTACTCAATGAAAGACGTACTTAATTTAAGCTGACATGTTCGTATTTGATCTACCACATATATTACTTTATCTACTGGTCGTTGTCTATTTCGTAACGCTACCCAGAATATTTAAAAAAGCGGGATATGACAAACCAGTTCATGGTTATATCCCTGTATACAATCTGTTGATCCTGCTCAAGCTTATGAAAAAACCGTGGTGGTGGATACTGCTCATGTGTGTACCCGGTGTTAATTTTCTGATGTTGCTGATCCTGAATGTCAACGTTAGCTTCAGTTTTGGCAAAAGGAAATTTACGGATGTAATGGTTGCTCTAATCGTACCTCATTATGTAATTATCGCAACCGGCTTTCAGGACAAGCTATCCTGGACCGGACCGCTTATCTGGAAAAGTAAAAAAGAAAAGGGAATGGCCCGTGAATGGGGTGATGCCCTGTTATTTGCCATCGTAGCTGCGGGCATTATTCGTGGATTTTTCTTTGAAGCATTTACCATTCCCACAGGGTCAATGGAAAAGGACCTGCTAATAGGAGATTATCTTTTTGTAAACAAGGTAGCCTACGGGCCTAAATTGCCACAGACTCCGCTAGCGGTTCCATTCTTCCACAACAACATCCCAGGCACATACACTCGGTCTTATCTGGATTGGTTTGGCATGGATTATCATAGACTCCCGGGATATACTGACGTAGAAAGAAATGACATAGTCGTCTTTAATTATCCTGCCGGTGATACTGCCTTATTAGGGAAAAACAAACGAGGCGATGAATTGCAAGGCCATAACTACCATCAATTTCTGAGAGACGAAGCCTTCTATCTGTGCAATTGTTCACCTGAAGAATTTGAAAAAGATCGAGAAAAGTACAACACACAAGCTCGAAACAATCTGTTGGAGAAGAATAAAATGACACACACTTTTAAATTCGATCAATTTGGAAATCGTGTGCAGGATCCAACCAAATTCGAAGGCTGGATCAAGCGACCTACAGATAAAAAAGAAAATTACATCAAACGATGCGTGGGTATTGCCGGAGACACGCTTGAAATTGTGAATGGCAAGCTGATCGTGAACGGAGAGGATGCCTACCTTGACGAGAATGCACAATTCAATTACAATGTATTGTCCAACCGCATTTTTGATGACCGAATTAAAAAAACGCTCAAAGAAAAATACGACATTAACCCATCTGACATTTCATATGGAAATGGGATCATAAGAGTTCCCATGTCTATGAAGGCATATGAGGAATTTTCAAAGCTGGGATATGTCGATAGCATATGGGTGGATTGGAAGCAAAAGGGCTATTACAACAACCTGGAGGTCATGAAGTTCAATTACATGCAGATCTTTCCGAATGATCTGATCACCAAAGACTGGACAGAAGACAACATGGGTCCCTGGTATCTTCCGAAAGCAGGAGACGAAATTGAATTGAACGAATTCAACGCCATTTTTTATAGGAGGGCAATTGAATCGTACGAAAGAAATGAGTACAGAATTGCCGATGATGGTGTGTATATTAATGGGAAGCTAGCCACATCGTACACCTTTAAGATGAACTACTATTGGCTAATGGGAGACAACAGACACAATTCACTGGACTCCAGAATGTGGGGATATGTCCCTGAAGACCATGTTGTTGGGAAAGCCGCCTTTATCTGGTACTCTAAAGACAATGAAAAGGGGCATGAAGGTACGCGGTGGAACAGGATCTTTCAATCCGCACACTAATGGAAGTGATTCTTCCCAGGGTTTATTTTGGAAATATTGCCTATTACTCCGTCTACCGTCAAGCAGACGAAGTAATATTTGAACCTCACGAACATTTTCTGAAACAATCGTATCGGAATCGTTGTACTGTTGTGTCCGCTAATTCAATACAAAATCTGATCGTACCGGTTAAACGAATACAAAAGAAGGATGCTATTGAAAAGCTGGAGATCTCATATGCCGAATCATGGCAAAGGGTGCATTGGGGAGCTATTGTTTCCAGCTATAAAGTATCTCCCTATTTCGATCATT
>JAAZYJ010000234.1 GCA_014239715.1 Flavobacteriales bacterium | reverse complement strand
TCCACCATCAAGCACTTTCATCGCCTGAATAAACCCTTCACCTTCTTGTCCCAGCAGCTGATCCACAGGAATTCTGCAGTTGTCAAAGAACAATCCGCCGGTTTCAGATGCTCTCATCCCTAGCTTATCCTCCTTTTTTCCGGCTGAAAACCCTTCTGTTCCTTTATCAATAATGAAGGCACTCATGCCGTGTGCATCACCCTTCTCACCCGTTCGAACAATTACCACAGCAACGTCACCTGAAATTGCGTGTGTAATGAAGTTTTTACTGCCATTGATCACATAATGATCCCCGTCTTTAACCGCTGTGGTGCTCATTCCGCCAGCATCCGAACCAGTTCCTGTTTCTGTTAAACCCCACGCTCCAATGTATTCTGCCGTGGCTAGCTTTGGCAGATACTTTTTCTTTTGTTCTTCGTTTCCAAAATACAAAATGTGTCCGGTACAAAGTGAATTATGCGCAGCAACTGACAATCCAATTGAGCCGCATACTTGTGAAATTTCATCGATCACAGTAATGTACTCATTGTAACCAAACCCGGCACCTCCATACTCTTCCGGCACAAGCACTCCTAGAAGCCCCAGACCTCCAAGCTTCTTAAACAATGGCAGTGGGAACTCCTGTGTTTCATCCCATATCATCACGTTGGGTCTTATTTCCTTTTCAGAAAAGTCTCGAACCATTTGTGCGATCATTTTCTGATTTTCACTATACGAAAAATCCATTGACTATTCTTTAACTGTTAGTAATCCTTTATTGTCATTATTTGGTTGCAATACTCTTCTAGTCTAGCTGAACCTCCCAGAAATGTCAACCCTATCAAGAAACTGAACCCTGCGATCTCTCCTCCCTCCATTTTGATCAATTCTGCCGCTGCTGCTGCTGTACCCCCTGTTGCCAGCAAGTCATCATGAATTAACACATTCCATCCATTTTCAATAGAATCCTGATGCATTTCAATTGTCGCATTCCCGTATTCCAGATCATACGAATAGCTTACCGTTCTGTAAGGCAGCTTTCCCTTTTTTCGTATTGTAATGAATGGCACATTCATGGCCATTGCAAGTGGCAATCCAAACAAAAAACCTCTACTTTCTACCCCCGCAATCGCATCAATTTTCAGATCTGATACCCGCGATTGCATTTCTACGACCAGATCCTTACATAGCCCTGGGTTTTCCAGTACAGGCGTTATGTCTTTAAACATGATGCCCGGCTTAGGAAAATCAGCTATGGTTCTTAATTCGTTATCGAGACGTTCTCCGATACTCATTTTATGGGAATTAAATAGGGCTGCAATTTTACGTATAAATTCTCTGAAATCAAATCCATATTGACAATGTCATTGTTAGATTGAAACAAGCCGACTGTTTCTCTGTGGAAAATAATGGATTCAGCCGCTTTCTTGGAGATGTAGGGGTGCTTCTCGAGATCTTCATAATCGGCCAAGTTCAGATCTATCATTAGCCAGGATTGACCCTTAACGGTGATATGCTCTTCGAATTGAACATAAGTGTCTGCGTCAATACCATAGGTTTCAAGAACTTGTTCTTTTTTACAAAATCCACCAAGCAGGTCTCTGAATTTAATGATCTTATGTGCCCTGACCTTTCCAATTCCCGGCAGCTTAACTAATTCGATCGAATCGCACGAATTGATATCCAGAAGTGGAGCTCTTTTTTCTGCCAGACTTTCTTTGTGCATATGGATAAATGGTTCCAACGTATTGAATCTTGCCGAGTCGATCACATAGAGTTTCAGTAGATCTTCGGGTTCTTCGAACCATCCGGCTTTAGCTCTATACTTGAGTATTGATCTAGCCTGTTTCTGACTGAATCCAAGGCTTATCCAACCTTGTTCATCGAGCTCATTCGGATCAAAATTGTGCAATAAAGACTTCGAGCTGTTATCCTTGGGTTCTGAATTCTCAGCGGCCTCCAGCATAGCACTGAGATCTAAAGTTTTGAACTGTTCTGCATTGTTCGTTAAATAGTCACCCAAACAAACAACGATTATTGCACCTAAAATCAGCAGCAACAGAAATATCAGGCCATTTCTTTCGCTGGCGGAGTAGTTGAAGTATGACTTTAATTTATTGAACATAAAAAAGGGCAGCCAATGGCTGCCCATAATATAATGAAGTTTTAAATGACTTCTCTACGCTCTAGAATCCTTAAGTGCCTTGATTTTAGCCTTGTATGATTTGAGTTCTTTTTTCACGACAGGCGCTAATACAAACAATCCGATCATGTTTGGAACAAGCATCGCAAAGATCATTGCATCCGAAAATCCAATTACCGATCCAAGGCTAATTGCCGAGCCGATTACCACGAAACAGCAAAACAATCCTTTATATAAATATTCTGCCCATTTCTTTCTACCGAATAAAAACGACCAAGCCTGAAACCCATAATAGGACCATGAAATCATAGTAGAAAAAGCAAACAAAACTACTGCTCCGGTAAGTATTATAGGGAACCAAGAAATAGACTGTTCAAATGCAGCTGACGTAATTTCAACTCCTCCGGACACTTCCTGTCCATAAGGAAACAACCCTCCGTCTAAATTCGAAATAACCAGAACCAAGGCTGTCATCGTGCACACTAGTACAGTATCAATAAATGGCTCTAATAATGCAACAAGTCCTTCACTTGCAGGGTTTTTAGTCTTAACTGCAGCATGGGCAATAGATGCAGAACCAACTCCAGCTTCGTTCGAGAATGCTGCTCGTCTGAATCCTTGGATTAACACCCCAATAAACCCACCTGTAATTCCTGCACCGGTAAATGCACCACTGAATATCTCACCGAAAGCCGTTGGAATATCTGAAATGTGCATACCCAAAATTATTAAAGCCGCACCAACATATATCACAACCATGAAAGGAACAATTTTATCGGTCACTTTGGCGATTTTCTTAATCCCTCCAATAATTACAATACCGACTAAGAACATCATTATAAAGCCAAACCAAACACCCATTCCTGACATTGGCGACACTTTTGCTGTTTGTATGAACTCTGATTTGGCCAGGGTTTTTTCGTTCCCTGAGTTAACAGAAATTAATACTACACTATCTCCTTTTATTGAATCAACAATGTATGGAGAAGTCAAACCGGCCACAATAACTTGAGCGTCAACAGTTGTTTGAACATCCATCTCAACCAAAGTGGTAACATCTGTTGATGCTACAAATCGGCCTTTATCCATTGTTTTATCAATTTCATTGGTATCGGTGAGAACTACCCCAGTCTCCGTAAATGACTTTACTACATAGCTTGAAGTATCAGCCTTTACTGTTTTGCCAACAACTTGTGCTTCATCAAATTCAGCAATTGCTGCTACATTGGTTTGACTGAATGCCTCAACCTGCATGAATGCCTGATTGGCCTGAAACATATTTCCTCCACCAAAAGAACCACCAATACACATGATTGCAAAAACGACAGCTAATACTTTACCAAGTCCAGCCATTTTCTTACTCGCCAGGCCTTTTTTCAAGTAATACATTGGACCGCCATAGATGGTTCCGTTTTCATCAACCTCTCTATATTTAACCCCTAGCGTACACTCAACAAATTTTGTAGCCATGCCGATTAAACCAGCAAT
>JAAZYJ010000430.1 GCA_014239715.1 Flavobacteriales bacterium | reverse complement strand
GAAGAAAACACCCTTCATTTTGTCGTCTCGTGATTCATTTGGAGACTTGCCGGACACACTGAATTTATCTTCCTGCTCAACCTTCTCGCGCAATAGGCGATCTTCGGTAGAAGAGGGAAACTCGATGTTACTGTAGTCCTTAGATGTGTCTGTAGCGCTTTCGAGATAATCTTTCGGAGCTTCACCACTAAGCAAGGCAATAAGGTTTTGGTTATATCTAATCTGCGCTTCAGTATTACCGCTGATCTTTTCAATTTCAGAAAGGTTCTTTTTGTCAATTTGAACCTGCTCTTTCTTAAGGGTCGGGTCCGGCACATTTGGAATAAGGGTATTCAGTGGGGTATAAGCGAAAAGCAAAAAAGAGAGTGATATCACCACAATAATGCCGAACAATACGTAGATCAGCATGTTAAGCCGAGACAGTGTGAAGGAGCGCTCTTCTTCAAATGTTTCACTGTTTAAACGTACATACCGCGCTTTCCTCTGAAATTTTTGTCCAAAAGATAGTTTTTTCGATTTACTGTCGCTTACCATAACTATGCTCAAAGATGGTTAAAATATAACTCTGAAGTCACTTGCCCCACTTCAAATCTTTTAAAAGCAATGGAAATATTAAGAAATTAAAATAATTTTGTCTGATTCGAGTTATAAAAAGTGTTAAAACCTCCTTCTGAAGGTGTCACGTTACATATCGATATTTTCATTGTCAATTGCGTTAAGCGGTTTACTGTGGGCTTGTTCAACTGAAAAGGATGCCTGGCTAAACAGGTCCTACCACAATACTACGGCAAGGTATAACGGCTATTTTAATGCAAATGAACTAATGAAGGAGGCCTTGCTCAGCTACGAACTGGGTTACAAGGACAACTACAATGAACTTTTACCGATCTACATTTATGCGGATGAAAAAGACTCCAAGGCATTGTATCCCGCCATGGATACAGCCATCAAAAAGTGCGCTACAGTTATAAATAAGCACTCAATGCCGGAAAAGAAAGTAGGCAAAAACGCAAAAACAGAATGGTGTAGATGGATCGACGATAATTGGCTGATTATTGGAAAATCGAATTTCCACAAGCGAGAATTCGACCAATCACTTGAAATGTTTGAGTTTGTAATGGACCAGTACGAAAAAGAAGAAATTGCGCATACAGCTAAATTATGGTCAGTAAAAACACGCATAGAAACTGAGGATTATACCGGCGCCGCAAAATATTTGACCCAGATGGTTGAAGAGGTTGAGAATGCGATCAAGGAAGCTGAAGAGGAAAAGTCTGCGAAGAAAAGCAAATCAAACAACAAGAAAAAGAGTAAATCAAAGTCTAAAAGAGGATCAAGGTCAAAAAGCAGGTCAAAAAGCAGGTCAAAACATTCCAAAGACAAAGAAGAGGAATCTGCCGCAGTATCTGCCGTTCCGGAGGAGCTTTATGAAAAGGTCTACATCGTTAGTGCAGACCTTCATATCCGAAGAGAGGAATGGACAAAGGCGATCGATAATCTGAACATTGCGATCGAGTTGAAGCCCAAGAAAAAACTAACGACCAGGTTGTACTTTATTCTGGCGCAGCTCTATCAGAAAACAGGATATGCGGAGCTTGCAAATCAAGCGTATACGCAAGTGATCAAAAGAAACCCCACCTATGAAATGACCTTCTATTCTAAGATCAATAGGGCGCTATCCGGCGGAGGAGACAAAGAAGAGCTGAAAAAAGAACTGCTTGCGATGGCCAGAGATGATAAGAACATTGATTATCTGGATCAGATCTACTACGCCCTTGGCGACCTTGAACTTCAGGAAAACAATAAGGAAGAGGGAATCGCATATTTGTTGAAATCTGCAGAGACGAGCAAAAAGAATGTGCACCAAAAAACGAAGACCTATCTGCGGCTGGCAAATATTTATTTTGACGATAAAAAGTATGAAAACGCTCAGGCATACTATGACAGCACCGCAAGAGTGGTAGTGAAAGAACATCCGGAATATGACATGATCAAGGCGAAGAACAAAAGCCTTACCGCGCTGATTGGTCACATAAAGGAAGTTGAGCTGCAGGACAGTTTGCAGAGGTTGGGAAAGCTCACAGAATATGAACAAGAACAAGTCGTAGTACAAATTATTGAGGACCTCAAAGCGGAAGAAGAGAGAATTCGGGAAGAGGCTCTTCAAGAGCAAATAGCGGAAGCTTTAGCGGAAGCAACCAATGCCGGAAAAGGCGGTAAATTCTGGGTATACAGCCCCCAGCTGAAAAGCACCGGGTTTGCCGACTTCAAAACAAAATGGGGAGATAGAAGCAGAGAGGACAATTGGCGCAGATCCAATAAAGCTACTGTTCTGGAAGATGCGTATGTAGGTGGCGATTCCGAAGAAAAAGACTCTGTCAATTCCAATTTGGCTGAACGATACAATCCCGAAACCTATTTGAAAAATATCCCAAGAACTTCTCAAGAATATGAAATAAGTGATGCGTTGATCATTGATGCGCTCTATGGACAAGGGGTTATTTATAAGGATGAACTGCGGGATTACACAGAGGCAACAAAGAGCTTTAAAGAGCTGGTCGCCAGATTTCCTAATGTATCCCGAACGCCAGCGGCACTGTACCAGCTATTTAGAATAGGCGAAATGTCCTCAGCAGTAAAACCTGAGCTATACAAGAAGAGGCTGCTGGAAGAGTTCCCAAATTCTGATCATGCGCAGATGATCATGGATCCGAAATTTCTGGAAAAGAGAAAAAAACAACAGGATAGACTTAAAAATGAATACAAAGAATATTATAAGGAATACAAGAGGGGGAATTACAATGCGATAATACTTAAGGCAAATGAAGTTGCTACAGATACCACGATAGGTGAATATCGGTGTTTATATCTTTATTTAAAGGCACTTTCAATAGGAAGAATTAATCCCCCGTCTATTGATCCGACAGCATTTGAAGCGGCCCTGAATGATGTGATCAGAACCTGTAAGGGATCAGTGGTGGCTGCTGAAGCACAAAAAACGATGGACCTGATGAAAAACCAAACTACGGTTGAGGAGGCTTTAGAGGGGAACAGCACATACATATACCAAGCTGCAGAAGCACACTTTTTTGTCTATATCCACGACAAAACAAAGGGCAGCATCAACCCGATCAAGATGGGGATATCGAACTTTAATGTAAACTCTTTCAGTACAAAAGGCTTAATCACATCAAGTAATTTTCTGAACACTGAAAATCAACTTGTGATGGTCAGGTCATTTGAAGACAAGGATGATGCAATGGACTATTTCATTGCGTTTAAGGTCAATAAGACATCGTTGAAAAACTACAATTCAGGTGAAAACTTTTTTGTTATTTCAGGAAAGAATTATGCATCATTGCTCATTGAAAAGGACGATGTCAATTACAGGAGGTTTTTCGATGAAAACTATATGGATTAGCTCATTCCCCTGCCGAAGAAGCAAAAAAATGCAGAAATAATCAATAGTTCGTATATTTGCATACAAATAGCAGAGTATGTTCAAGGTAAACTCAAACAATACCATGGCAAAGACACAAGATATTAATGCGCCGGAAAGGCTGAACAGGATAGTGGATGGAACGGTAATAGAAGGGGCGTTCAGTTCGGAAAGCAATATAAGAGTGGACGGCACAGTTACTGGTACGATCAACACGAAAGGCAGATTGGTAGTGGGCCCGAAAGGAAAAATTGAAGGAGATGTGGTGTGTAATAATGCGGAAGTGGAAGGAATAATTGATGGGAAAATAAAGGTCAATGAACTACTTGCATTACGAGCAACAGCAAAAATTCTTGGCGACATCCACACGGGGAAGCTGGCAATTGAGCCGGGAGCAACATTTACAGGTACATGCAGCATGGGCGGTGTTATAAAGGAAATGACAAACCCCGGCTTCAATGCCACAGTAAAGACGAAAGAGCTTGCCGAAGAAACAGCTTAGTACAGGCGGATCACCGAATTTTCTACCCATTGTAATCAAAATGATACTGATCATTCTGGGGGGTGTGTTTGGCGGAATAAAATCCGATGAATATTTTAATCTTACATTTCCAGCTTTTACCATTGGTTTATCACTAACATCAGTGGCAATTGCCGTGTACATTTTAATCAGCGAAACAAAACGATGAAATCTCATTTTTCGAAGTTCACCACTTATTCGATCGCACTAACAGTCGCGTCGATCGTAATGGCTTACATCAGTATTAAGTACATAGCAAATCTGGAGCCTCCCATAGGGATCTATTGGACTATTCCGGTGATTGCGGTATTGAACCTGATCTCCTTTAAGATGCTGGTCAATGCCAAAGAAAAGAATCCTCACCAGTTCGTGACAGCCTTTACGATGTCTATGTTAATTAAGTTTATGGCGACGGCTGCTTTGCTTCTCCTTTGTGGATTGCTGGACAATGAAAACTTCAAGCCGATCGCATTGTCAATAGGCGCAACTTATATGTTGTTTTTATTCTTGGAAGTGATATTTGTCAAGAGGGCCCTGAAGGCCTAGTGCCATATGGCCATCGGCAAATAGTAATCGCACTAAAAAATAAGAGGAATTATGTTTTCTAATCTTGAAAATACTACTACCTTTGCCCCGAATTTTTGAACGGTAATAGTTGAAAGATAGAGGTAAATGACTTGTAAAATTAACCCACTAATCAGTTTCTCAGGTAAATTCGTCCTGCTAACATTAACTGCGGTCTTCGCTTTCAGTTTATCCGGTGGCTGCTCGGAACAAGACCCTCACGAAACAAGTACTGCCCACTCAGATGAGAATGCAGCGCACAAGGATGTGCATACTGCGGAAGGGTCTGCTGAAAAGGAATGGAAACCCGGGGAATTTATCATGCACCACGTCGCTGACGGCCACCAAATGGAGTGGGGCGATTTCCAGATTCCACTACCCGTTATGCTTTGGACCGAGGACGGGTTCAAGTGTTTTTCTTCTTCGAACTTTTACAAAGAAGAAAATGAGGCACATGTACACGGAATGGAGGGTCACGCCTTTTCAATGGGAGATGATTACATCATGATCAATGAGGTGATCTATTATTTGAAAGAAAACGGTGGGATTCACGGTATTCAAGAGAAAGTATTGAAGGCTGAAGAGGCGGATGTTCTGTTAGCGGAGATCGCCAAATTGGAAAAGCAAAAGAAAAAGGCAGAATCAGAAGATGAGAAGGCATCGCTGGATAATGAAATTGCTTCCCTGTCGGCAGAAGAGAAACAGCTGAGAGAAGCATCGGTAATTGCTGCTCCGTTTGACATTTCGATCACGAAGAATGTATGGGGATTATTTCTGGTGATGCTGCTTATGGTTTTCATTTTTGTTAGAATTGCCAAGCGCTATAAAAAAAGAGAAGGACAGGCTCCTAAAGGGATTCAGAACTTGTTCGAACCACTTATTTTATTCGTAAGAGACGACATTGCGGTTCCTTCAATTGGTCCGGCAAAAGCTGAAAAGTTCACGCCTTTCCTTTTAAGTGTCTTCTTTTTTATATGGTTTGCCAACCTTTTGGGGCTGATCCCTTTCTTGGTCGGATTCAATATTGCAGGAACGATGAGCATTACGTTGGTGCTTGCGGTGGTGGTCTTCATTATTACAACCATAAATGGCAATAAGACTTATTGGGGTCATATGCTAGCGGTTCCGGGAGTTCCAAAATGGGTGCTGGTATTGCTAACCCCGATCGAAATACTTCAGATGTTCATCAAGCCGACGGTATTGATGATTCGTCTTACGGCAAACATTACCGCCGGACACATTATTATTCTCGCATTTGTTAGTCTGATATTTTTATTCGGAGGCAACAGCGAGGGAGCATACTGGGGAGTTGGAGCTGGTTCTACCATCTTCATGATCTTCATGTATTTAATTGAATTTTTAGTTGCGTTCTTGCAGGCATATGTATTCACATTGCTGGCCGCCATTTATTTTGGAGCCGCTGTTGAAGAAGCGCACCATTAAGATTTTTAATTGTTAAACCATAAATAATAGATAGAACATGGATCTTTTAAATGTAATGCTAGAAATTGAAGGGATGACTTCAGGAATAACTGCCGGATTGGGTGCAGGTATGGCAGCTGTAGGAGCTGGTATCGGTATCGGTAAAGTTGGTGGTTCTGCTGTGGAGGCAATGGCCCGTCAACCAGAAATGGCAAATGACATTAGAACAAACATGATTCTTATTGCAGCTCTTGTAGAAGGGGCAGCATTATTTGCGATCATCGTTTGTCTATTGGCAGTACTAGGATAACCAAAGTGCCCCAGCGGTTGGCTGGGGCCTAGGTTTTTGTTTTAACAAAAAAGAATAGATTATGCTCAATATCAGTTTAGGAACAATAATTTGGACAACAGTAGCTTTCTTGATCGTACTTCTGATCTTGAAGAAAATGGCCTGGAAACCAATTTTGGAAGGCCTGAAAAAGAGGGAGGAATCCATTGCAGGAGCCCTGAGGACTGCGGAAGAAGCGAAGGAGGAAATGGCAGCCTTAAAAGCGAGCAATGAAGACCTTTTGGCACAAGCTAGAGCGGAAAGAGACTTGTTGTTGAAAGAGGCAAGAGAAGTTAAAGAAGCGATGATCTCTGAGGCCAAAACGAATGCAAAGCTGGAAGGAGATAAGATCGTTGCGCAAGCAAGAGAAACCATCAAAATGGAAAAAGTTGCTGCTATGAATGAGCTTAAAACTCAAGTTGCTGCCCTATCAATAGAGGTGGCGGAAAAGGTAGTCAAGGAAAAACTATCTGATGACAACAAACAAAAGGAGCTGGTCAATAATCTAATTGAAGAAGTTACTTTAAACTAATTGAACATGGCAGGACACAGGGCCGCAACCAGATACGCAAAATCATTGATCGAACTGGCACAAGAGAACGACCAGCTTGATGCGGTATTTGCCGATATGCAGTTAATTTCTGTGACGATCAGCGACAGCCATGAATTGAACCTTCTCTTGAAAAGTCCAATTGTTAAAGGAGATAAGAAGGAAAAGGCGCTCAATAAAATATTCGCTGCGCAAATTGGTGAGATCTCAAACAGATTTATTTCAATCCTTACGAAGAAAAAAAGGGAAGAGCTTCTCGAAGACATTGCAATTGAATTCATCGCTCAGCATAAAAAAATTAAAGGGCAGGTTGTGGCCAAAGTTACTACAGCCATCCCGCTAGATGAAACAACTAAAACTAAAATTCTAAAACTTATTAGCAGTTATGTTGATGGGCAAGTGGAATTGGTAGAAAGCATTAATCCCGGTATCATTGGTGGGTTTGTGATAAGAATTGGCGACAAGATGATAGACGCCAGCATTACAAAGAAGTTAAACGATTTAAAAAAGGAATTGCTGGGAAGCAGTTCGTATACAATTAAACTCAACTAGGCAGATCCCGGTTGTACTTAGTAAAAGAAACAAGAAATGGCAGAAGTTAAACCAGCAGAAGTTTCAGCGATCCTCAGACAAGAACTGGCAGGATTCAAGTCTGAAGCAGAATTGGAAGAAGTGGGAACAGTCCTACAAGTAGGTGATGGTATTGCACGAATTTATGGACTAACCAACGTGCAGTCCGGAGAGCTTATCGAGTTCGAAAATGGACTTAGAGCGATCGTACTAAACCTTGAAGAAGATAACGTTGGAGCAGTATTGCTTGGGAAGTCTAACGACGTAAAAGAAGGCGACACTGTAAAACGAACCGGCACGATTGCATCTGTTAATGTAGGTGAAGGAATGGTCGGGAGAGTCATCAACACACTGGGGAACCCAATTGATGGCAAAGGACCTGTTGAGGGAGAGACCTTTGAGATGCCGATCGAAAGGAAAGCTCCGGGGGTGATCTATAGACAGCCGGTTAGTGAACCACTTCAAACAGGGATCAAGGCAATCGACGCAATGATTCCGATCGGCAGAGGACAAAGAGAGCTGATCATTGGAGATAGGCAAACAGGGAAAACGACTGTTGCACTTGATACAATTATCAATCAGAAGGAGTTTTACGACGCTGGAGAACCCGTATACTGTATCTATGTTGCCATCGGGCAAAAAGGATCTACTGTTGCCGGAATCGTTAAAAAATTAGAGGAAGCGGGAGCAATGGCATACACCGTCGTTGTTGCTGCCAATGCTGCGGATCCTGCACCTATGCAGTTTTATGCACCATTTACAGGAGCGGCGATCGGAGAGTATTTCAGAGACACAGGCAGACCGGCTTTGATCGTTTACGATGATCTCTCTAAACAAGCAGTTGCTTACCGAGAAGTTTCATTGTTGCTTAGGAGACCTCCAGGACGTGAGGCGTACCCCGGAGATGTTTTCTATCTTCACTCCAGATTGCTTGAAAGAGCTGCAAAAGTAAACTCATCCGATGAAATTGCCGCGAGCATGAATGACCTGCCCGACAACATGAAGGACAAGGTCAAAGGTGGGGGGTCATTGACGGCGCTACCGATCATTGAGACACAGGCAGGCGACGTTTCAGCATACATTCCGACAAATGTTATTTCAATTACGGACGGACAGATCTTTCTTGAATCGGACCTTTTCAACTCTGGTGTCAGACCGGCAATTAATGTTGGGATCTCAGTATCCAGGGTTGGT
>JAAZYJ010000429.1 GCA_014239715.1 Flavobacteriales bacterium | reverse complement strand
GTTAAGCACTTAACAGACAATGGAGTGACCGTTGAAGTAGGAACACTTAAGGAAGAGTGCCAACAGCTGAACAAGCGATTTTTCACGTTCCAACAAAAGAAGAGACCCTATATAATCCTCAAGTGGGCACAAAGCCAGGATGGATACATGGATCGGGAAAGAGGCACGAACGAAAAGGGCATCAACTGGATCACGGACGAGCGCACAAAGGAATTGACTCATTCCTGGAGAGCGGAAGAAATGGCCATATTGGTCGGATTTAAAACTGCAATGAACGACAATCCGAAATTAACAGTCAGAGCCGCTTCAGGGGAAAATCCGACTAGGATTGTAATTGACAAAAAAGGACAGCTTGCTAATGATCTGGAGATATTCAACGGGGAGGCTCCCACTATTGTTTTTACCGAAAACCCGTCGACCACCTACCGAAATGCCCAAGCCAGGATTATAGATTTTAAACGATTGCTGAATGAGATAAATTCCTTTCTTTACGCAAACGGAATTCTATCTCTTATTGTTGAAGGAGGGGCAAAAACATTATCCTTGTACCTGGACGCAAATATTTGGGATGAATCACGCGTATTAACTGGCAATGCCACTTTCGGAACAGGTTTAAATGCCCCACGAGTGCCATTTGAACCGGCTCATAATGAAGACCAGTTCGGTGATAAAATAAGCTACTACTACAATGTTTGACATTCTCTGTACGGTACTGATCTTTTCCGGCTTAATGGTCATGTTCAAGCTTTTTGAGCGCTTCAAAGTGGACAATCTACAAGCAATTGCCGTTAATTACTTTGTTGCCGGACTGTGTGGTGTAATTGCCATGAACGGCCAAATTGAGTTTGGCGGAACTGCAAGCGCCGACACTCCGAATCCACATTTCTTTATTCCTGCCGCACTAATTATTGGCGTATTATTCGGGATCGTTTTCAACCTGATCGCTCACGGAACACAGAAGATCGGGATCTCAATCACGTCGGTTGCAAACAAGATCTCGTTGATCATCCCGGTAGCAGCGGGCATTTGGTGGTTCAATGAGCCTTCCAATGTTTTAAAAATTGCAGGGCTTGTGATTGCTCTTCCTGCCATCTACTTTTCAACGGTAACCGGAGGAAAGCTGAACATTGACAAGAAGTACATCTGGCTGTTGCTTTTCATTTTTATGGGTCAGGGAATAGCGGATACGACATTTAAGGTAGCGCAGGTAAATTGTGTTAACGAATTGAACAGCCCGTCATTTTTTGCACTCATATTTTTTGCGTCAGGATTCACAGGTGCTATTTTCGTTGTGATCAAGCTATTGAGAAAGCAAACCAAGATCCAAATGAAGAACATTCTTTGGGGCATACTGGTAGGTATACCCAATTATTTTACATTGCATTTCTTTTTCAAAGCTTTAGAGAATCTGGATGCTTCACAGGTATACCCATTGGTTAACATGGGAGTTATCGTCTTTCTTGCCTTCATTGGATTGTTCTTTTTTAGAGAGAAGCTCTCGGGCAATAACTGGATAGGTATTCTGCTTGCCCTGGTCTCTATCGGGCTGATCACTTATTCAAAGGAAATACTCATCGCATTTGGATAGCGCATCGGATGCATACAGGACTGTCCTGCTCAATTCAGAGGGGACTTACAAAGAGAAAGGCAGTAAATTCATTGGGTTTGTTTTTCCTGTTTTGGATGAAACAGAGATAAAAGAGATCCTAAAACAGCTGAAATCGAAGTACCACGATGCCCGACATCACTGTTATGGATTCCGCTTAGGTGCCGACCTCAGCAAATTTCGTTTCTCAGATGATGGTGAGCCCAGCGGAACTGCAGGCAAACCCATTTTCGGACAGATCAAAT
>JAAZYJ010000228.1 GCA_014239715.1 Flavobacteriales bacterium | reverse complement strand
GCTGAAGAAGCAGTAGTTGCCAAAGAAGCAGTAGTTGCTGAAGAAGAGGTAGTGGCTGAAGAAGAAGTAGTTGCTGAAGCTCCTCTTAATCAGAATGTAGCCCCAGAAGATTTTGATTGGGAATCTTTCGAATCGGGTATAGAAGGCTATTCACAAGAAGATATTGTTAAATACGATAAAATGTACGACGGTACACTTACATCAATTTCCGAAAAAGAGGTTGTAAGTGGTACAGTGGTGGCAATTACTAAAAAAGAGATAGTTGTCAACATCGGTTATAAATCAGAAGGCGTTGTCCCTATAAACGAGTTCAGGTACAATCCTGACCTGGCTATAGGAGATCCGGTAGACCTGTTTATAGAAAAGCAGGAAGATAAAACGGGCCAGTTGGTTGTGTCGCATAAGCGAGCAAGAACACATAAAGCTTGGGACAAGGTAAATGAAGTTCTTCACACGGGCGAAGTGATTACAGGGTTTGTAAAGTGTAGAACAAAGGGTGGATTAATTGCTGATGTATTCGGCATTGAAGCATTTTTGCCGGGTTCTCAAATTGATGTTAAGCCAATTCGTGATTACGACTTGTATGTAGGGAAAAATATGGAATTCAAGGTTGTTAAGATCAATAATGAATTTAGGAATGTAGTAGTCTCTCATAAAGCACTGATCGAAGCAGAACTTGAACAACAGAAGAAACAGATCATCGGAACACTGGAAAAAGGACAGGTTCTGGAAGGAACTGTTAAGAATATCACATCATACGGTGTATTCATCGATTTGGGTGGTGTTGATGGCCTTGTTCACATTACTGATCTTTCCTGGGGTAGGGTAAACCATCCGGAGGAGGTCGTGGAGCTTGATCAGAAGCTTAATGTTGTGATACTTGATTTTGATGACGACAAGAAGAGGATCGCGCTTGGATTAAAGCAACTTCAAGATCATCCTTGGGAAGCTCTTAAGGAAGACTTAAAAGTGGGTGACACTGTTAAAGGTAAGGTTGTTGTTATTGCAGATTATGGAGCATTTATTGAAATCGCAGCTGGTGTTGAAGGATTGGTACACGTTTCAGAAATGAGCTGGTCACAGCATCTTAGAAGCGCACAAGATTTCTTGAAAGTAGGAGATGAAGTTGAAACTCAGGTACTTACTCTAGACAGGGAAGAAAGAAAAATGTCTTTAGGAATTAAGCAATTAATGCCGGACCCTTGGGCTGAAATTGAGACTAAATATCCAATCGAATCCAAGCATAAAGCAAGGGTTAAGAACTTTACCAACTTTGGTGTATTTGTTGAATTGGAGGAAGGCATTGACGGATTGATACATATTTCAGACCTGTCTTGGGCGAAGAAGATCAAACATCCTTCAGAGTTTTGCAATGTGGATGATGAGATGGATGTGGTTGTTTTGGAGCTTGACAAAGAAGGCAGGAGATTGTCTTTGGGTCACAAGCAGCTTGAGGAGAACCCATGGGACGTATTTGAATCTGTTTTCCTAGATGGCTCAGTTCATCAGGGCACTGTAATTAAGCTACAGGACAAAACAGGTATCATTGCACTTCCATATGGTGTCGAAGGCTATGCTCCAGCGAAGCATATGAAAAAAGAAGATGGATCAAAGGTTGAAACCGATGATGTTCTTGATTTTAAGGTTATTGAGTTCAACAAGAATTCAAAGAAGATCATAGTTTCACATACGCTAACGTATAGCGAAATGGAAGCTGGATCAAGTAAAAAGAAAAAATCAGGAAGTGGTTCTTCTAAGGCAGTTAAAGACTTGAATTCTAAGCAGGAGAAAACAACTCTTGGGGATTTGGATGCTCTTACTGCGCTGAAAGAAAAAATGGAAAAGGGAGAGTAATCCCTCGCCAAATAGAATGACTAAAAGCCCTGTTGATAACAGGGCTTTTTTTTGTCTCAGAATTTCTCAAATGCCCCAAGGCCAAATAATGCAAAATCGTATTTGACAGGATCTGATGGGTCCAGCTTCCGAAGTGAAATATCCAATTCTGTCACTGCCTTCCAATCGTTTTGTTTTCGGGTCAGAAGTCCAAGCTTTCGTGCAACTGTGCCGGAATGAACGTCGAGAGGGCAGGATAATAGTTCGGGAGAAATATTCCAAATGCCAAAATCCACTCCATTTCGATCTTTTCTACACATCCAACGCAAAAACATATTGATTCTCTTCGCGGCACTCCCTCGACTGGGATCGGATACGTGTTTATGTGTCCTGCTTGCCTCCGCTCCAAGCAAAATGCTTCTGAAATTGGTTATGGAGTGACGCAGATCGGTATCGTTTGATCTGATCCCAGTCGAGAAGGCGTCTTCCATGGAGTTATGTATCTTATATAGCGATCTTATTGCATGGGTCATGTACATTGCATCATACCCGTTGAAAGTTCTGTGTTTGAATGCTGCCAATCGACTAATTTGTTTATCTGATGCGCACAACACAAAGTCATGGGGAGAGTTCCCCATAATGTGCATCAGTTTGTTTGCACTGTTGATGATCGTTTTCCGTTGGCCCCAGGCTAATGTTGCGGTAAGGAAACCGGCAATCGCAATATTTTCTGCATCGGAAAACTGATGGGGTATTTGAATGGGGTCGGTTTCAATGAAATTTATCTGATTGTATTGTGATGCTTTATCATCAAGAAATTCCCTGAGCTCCTTTTGCGTCATCGTGGTTCAACGGTATATCCTTTTTTACGTAATAGTTGAATTATTCCCGTATTACCTGGTAAATGCGCGGCTCCGACAGCAATAAAAGCACTTTCATTTTTTATAATCAGCTCGAGTCGCTTTACCATAATTTGGTTGCGATCTACTAAAAATACTTTTTCGAAATCCCTCTTGTTTATATTAAAGTTCTGCGATTCTGTTGCAATAATGATGAGCGAATCCAAATTGCCGGACAAATAGTATTTGATCAGCTCTTCCGAAGATTTGTTCTTGGAGATTCCGCTGGTCTCTTCCTTGATCAGTGCAAGTAACTCTTGTGCTTGTTCTTTGTATGGAATGGAACTAAATGCTGCTATTTGCTCTCTGGCTTTTTCAAGACCTACGATCCTTTTGTTTTGTAATTTTCCCCGTTTGAAGAAAAATAGATCAAGCGCATCTTCTTCGTCCTGATTCATAGATTGTTCCGCTACGAATGAAGAGATAAACAAAGGTTGTAGGTGTTCCAGGAATTCAATTGGAAGTGACAACGAATCTTCTATATAACGGGAGACATAAAGATATTCTTCAGGACTTAAGAGGTCTGATAGGACTATTGAAGAGTCCATAACCATCAGTTTCATAACGTTGAACGGGTTAACGGAATCCATATTCAATTCGAGCACGACAGTTTCAGCAGAATCGAAATGATCCAGCACATTAGGCTTAAAATCGAAAACACGCTTATCCTGCACGTGCATTGTGCCGTATAGATAGGATGCATTAGACAGTCCGTTTCCTGAAATTTGCCAGAGTAAACTGTGGGCATTTTGACATGTCGCAAGAACAGGAGTCAGAATGAGGATGATATTTAGGAGGGTATACCTGATAAGTAATTAATTGACCATTATGCCGTCCTTCATGGTTATTGTACGATCTGCCAAATGAGCAAATTCCTCATTGTGCGTAACAATTACAAAAGTTTGTTTGAAATCGTTCCTAAGCTCTTTAAATAAGTTGTACAACCCTTTTGCATTTTCAGAATCTAAATTCCCTGAAGGTTCGTCGGCTAAAATAAGGTCCGGATCATTGATCAATGCCCGGGCAACAGCTACTCGTTGCTGTTCGCCACCTGAAAGCTCCGAAGGTTTATGGTCGAGTCTGCTCCCAAGTCCAAGATGAGTGAGTAGCTCTCTGGCTTTATCGACCACCTCGGTGCTGTTTCTTTTGCCAATATAACCGGGAATGCAAACATTTTCCAAAGCTGAAAACTCCGGCAATAGATTGTGAAATTGGAACACGAATCCAATATGCTTGTTTCTGAATCTGGCAATTTCACGAGCAGTCATTTCTGAAATATATGCACCGTTAAATATGATGTCTCCGGAGTCTGGCCGGTCAAGAGTTCCTAATATCTGCAAAAACGTTGTTTTCCCCGCTCCAGAAGCACCTACGATCGACAATATCTCTCCTTTGTCTACCTTGAAATTAACGCCCTTCAGAACCTTTAACGGCCCATAAGACTTATGGATGTTCTTCGTTTCGATCATTGCACTATTCAGGAACTAACTCCTGTTTTTTAAACCAAATTACAACTTCCGGAAAATGATCATCCGGAGCATGTGGATTTGTTAGCATGTTAATATGGCCATAATTTAATTTATTACCATACTTTTTTCCAATTATTAGTAGTTTGGAATTGTTGGAAGAACCAATTTCAGTCAGTAGCATTTCGGCATCGGAGTAATGACCCAGAACGCGATCTCGGGCTCCAACTATGGACAGAATGGGTGGCAAAGACATGTTTTGCAGTATGGCTCCATAATTGAAATTATCATTAGCGTCTAGCCATTGGTCATTCGTTAACCAACTGTTAGTCTCACGGTAAAAATTTTCCGACTCGTTCTCTGCCCCGATCTTCCAGTCTTTAGCCGGGAAATACCCTCTCTTTCGAATAGCGACTTGGCCTAACCTTTTCCATCCGAGGTCAATTAGGAAATATTTCCTGATCGAACGAATGCCAATTTTTCGTTTTACGCCAAAAAACACCAGAGATCGGACTCTCTTGTCTGTATGTCGTGCTAGGTAGGCAAGTAAAAGAACCCCGCCCCAGCTATGAGCACCAAAGTGGATCTGTGTAAATGGCCTCAATTGTTCAATTCGTTCTAAATATGCCGGAATATCGATGGTGATCTGGTCCGTTTGGCTGTGCTTGTGGTTGGCATCAATTTTAGGTTCGCTTTCTCCTTTACCCCTCATATCAGGGATATATACATCATACCCCTTCTGACATAAGAATGGGGCAAGTCCCTTGCCGTTTTTGGTGAAAAAGATCTTGCCATTCTCTATCGACCCATGCATCAACAATACCGGAATTCCGGGCTGGGCTTGACAGAATCGATGAAGTGCGACCTCGTCATTTTTTAGCTCAATTATGTGTTTTTGATACTGCATCTATCCTGACGGCAAAAATGGCCAGTTTAATTCTAACATAGCATTTGAAATCTAACCATTTTCGGTAATTAATTCAGAATAGTTTCATTCTAAACGAGATGAGCATCAAGATGCCGCAACAGCGATGCACAACCGGATTAAATTTTCAATCAATAAAGCTAATAACTATCCATTTCAAATTAAAATGCTGGACAAGAAATTGTTCTGTATGCCCTTGCTTTTGGAATATAGCCGCCTGATGTAAAGACATCCTTGGACTCCTTAATTTCAAAGTTGTAGGCAATTTCTTTGTTCTGATTCGTATCCAGACTAAAGCTCCACCTTAGGAGCCCTTCATGTTGAACATATACTGCATCAGCGATATTTTGAATGTTGAATTTTGTACTTCCTTTAGCCGGAAAAACAGGGACTTGATCCAGCACTTCTATTGGTAAAATTGAGTTGGAATTGTTACTTATGACAATCGTTACATCCGATTTTTCTACGTAATGGTTGCCGATTATGTTGTGTTTGTTGTTTTTGGTGACCTCCTTTTTAGAAGCCTGAATTTTGCCATCTTTCCCAAGGTATATGTTCAAAGTGTCATTCTCTGCATATGTGTTTAAAAACGTTTTACCCATATAGGATCCTTCATTATACACATTCGTAGTTCCCGGAATTAAATTGTACTTGTTCCAGTCAGGCACTTTGGCCATTAAGAATCCGAAAGGGTCAAGTTTCGGAATGACTAAATAGTGAAAACTGGCTTTCATTTCAAAGGCATCAACATCCATTAAGTACGGCTTTGAATCTGATGGAATAGTCTGTCTGTGTTTAATGTCGTATTTGGCAATAGCATTGGCTACCTGAATAGTTTTGAATTTCACTTTTCCATCCGTGGAGGCAACGGTTCTCCCTCCCTGATCATTAATGCTGGGCGCACTAAATCCTTTCGTTGGGCTGGCGGTCGAAAGCTGTACATCTACATTCTCCCAAGGTGTTCCGGAGGCGTTAAATACGTTTGCTCTAAAAACAAATTTGATGGGTTTATACGGCCCTTGATATTTACAATCATACATTGGTGCCCATCCGCCTTTGGAAGTTAAAAATCGAAAAGAAATCGTGATGGACTTTTTGCTGGGGCTGGATACGATCACTTCGATTTCAGATGAGGGTTTATTCGTATTGATCCCAAGAGTTTGGATCTGTCTAGTATACCTTTCAATTCTCTGTTTGATGGACAATTCATCGTCTTCGAGCAGATAAAGTTTCTTGTTCAGCTGATAGTACCTTTCTGCGAAAAAATCCGCAGCTTTTTCAACTTCCGAGACTGAAACTCCATTTGAGACACCGCCAATCGCTTCATTTTTGAAAAGAAGCTCTTTCTCCTTATTTAAGGCATCTACACGGCATTGGAGGAATCCATTTTCAGAGTTCAATCGTTTCACACTGTCCTTCAGGCTGGCAATTTTGCTGTTGTTGGCTCGAAGTGCGCGGATATGATTGATCTTTTCGGATACGTTTACTATTTCCACACTAGCATCTCCCAGAGTCACATTGATCGTGTTGTCTACGATGTAAGGAGTTAGATCAGTGAATACAATCGTATTTCGGCCTTTTGACAGTACAACATTTTTTGTGTAATTCAGCTCTGCGGATGAATTATAGACCATTATACTTTTCAGTTCAGCTGATGTTTCAATCGGGTTTGATTGAGCAGTCCCACTGATACATGCAGACATTAGAGTAAGAAGCAAAAGATTTTTCATGGTTTATTAATATTTATAGATGAAACTGATTTGAGTCGACGGTGGTAAGGTCAGGTCATAAGTGCCTTTTTGGAGATGGAGATTGTAGAATACCTGGCAGGTATATTTGTAACTATACAATTGAAGCATGGGGGCAATGTGGTAATATTGTTCGTCTGTCAATCCAATTCTTCCTCCGAAATTGAGTCCATACTTTCTTCCCAGTCTGGCATTAAGTTGTAGGTTCATATAGTGACTTACAGTAGTGATCCCGCCTATTTTCTTTGCAAATCCACTATAGGATAATTTTCGTTCTCTTTTTCTTCCAAACGATAAGAGGTTGCCGACAGTCCAATTGTAGTATTCTGGAAAAGAAAAGTCGGATTGCGCAGAAAATCCTGGAAGATTCGTATTTAGCTTACTAAAAGAAACATATCGAGTGTCCTGACTGTTTCCAAGCATTATCGACCAATTCATGTTGTGTGTAATAGCAGTTTTTGACGCGACCTCTTTTGCGGTGTACTTGAAGTAGTCAAAAATTCCTGGAGGAGCATTGATTTGGCTGATCTTATACAGTATCCCCAGTCGAATAAAAAGTTTGTTGAAAAGTACATTTCTATATCCACAGCCTAAAGCGGCATGGTAATATCCAATGCCTTGACCATGTGATGTTCTGTTCATGGAAACCCCGAGTCCTACAAATTTTGATTTAAGGTATTTCGAATATCTGAAGCTTGAGTAGTTGAACGGATCAGTCGTCGAAAATGTGTTTTGATGCATGGCCATCACTCGATTGTTGAATTTGGCATTTGCGAGTGTTGAAGGATTCGTTTCAAAATTGAATGCGCTGATCGGAGCATAGTTATATACCTGGCCGATCACGGGCAAAGAGATCAGTAGAAACGCTAAAGTAAAAGCTTGCTTTCTGGTTCGTTGTTTTAGAGCATACATCCCTGTATGTTAAAAACACAAACACTGCAGAAAGTTACACTTCAATTTGATTTTAACATTGTCAACTAAAAAGGACAATAGTTTTTTTCAGATTCTCAGGTTGTACCAAACATAGTTGAAATAATTTTGAATTTGGTAATTGAAAAATTACATTTGGAAAAACTAAATCCACCGCGATGAATTTACATGAATATCAAGGCAAAGAGATCCTTGCTGGTTACGGGGTAGCCATACAAAGGGGTGCAGTTGCGACTTCGCCTGAACATGCTATAGAGGTAGCCAAGAAGCTGAATGCAGAAACCGGAACAGAATGGTTTGTTGTAAAGGCACAGATCCATGCCGGGGGCAGGGGCAAAGGGGTTGTTTCCGAAACCGGCTCCCATGGAGTCGTGTTGGCAAAGGGTCTCGATAAGGTGTCTGAAATAGTAGGAGGTATCGTTGGTGGGCACTTGGTGACTGCTCAAACCTCAAAGGAAGGCAAGCTGGTTAGCAAAGTTCTTATAGCGGAGGATGTGTATTATCCGGGTGATGAGGAACCTGAAGAATTTTACATGTCTGTGCTTCTGAACAGAGAAACCGGAAGGAACATCATTATGTATTCTCCGGAGGGGGGAATGAATATCGAGGAAGTTGCAGAAAAGACCCCTGAGCTGATATTCAAAGAAGAGATTGACCCTAAAGTAGGGATACAAGGGTTCCAGTGCAGAAAAGTAGCATTCAACTTGGGCCTTAGTGGCAAGGCGATGAAAGAAATGTCCAAATTTGTCAGGGCACTTTACAATGCATATGAAGGATGTGATGCGTCTATGTTTGAGATCAATCCGGTTCTTAAAACTTCAGACTCTCGTATTATAGCTGTTGACTCCAAAGTGAGTCTAGACGGAAATGCTCTTTTCAGACATCCCGATTTTGTTGAATTGAGGGATACAACAGAGGAGGACCCAATAGATGTTGAAGCGGGCGAAGCAGGGCTGAACTATGTGAATCTGGATGGCAATGTAGGCTGTATGGTTAATGGTGCGGGACTTGCCATGGCTACGATGGACATCATTAAGCTTTCCGGAGGAAATCCTGCCAATTTCCTGGATGTAGGTGGGACAGCAGATGCAGAAAGAGTTGAAACGGCGTTTAAGATAATTTTGAGAGACCCGAATGTAGAAGCCATCCTTGTGAATATATTTGGTGGTATTGTAAGATGTGATCGTGTTGCTAATGGAGTAGTCCAGGCATACAAGAACATCGGCAATATTCCAGTGCCAATCATTGTGCGCCTGCAGGGAACAAATGCAATTGAAGCAAAACAGATCATTGATGAGTCCGGATTGAACGTGCATTCTGCTATAACGCTTCAAGAAGCCGCAGATCGCGTAAAAGACGTGGTAGCTTGATTATTTCCTGAAAGTTAAAAGTGGATCAAGAGTTTTCTTTGAACGACAAAGAGAGCGAATTAACGCAATACCTTAGGCCACTTCCGGTTGGTCCGTCGTTGAACAAATGCCCCAAATGACCACCACATTTTGCACATAATATCTCAACGCGCCTCATCCCGTGGCTTTCATCGGCTTCTTTAATGATCCTGTTACCTGAAAGTTCATCGTCAAAACTTGGCCATCCACAATGACTATTGAATTTCTGCTCACTTGTAAATAGCTCTTCTTCACATCCTTTGCAGCAATAGGTGCCTTTCAGGTCATGAGAATTGTATTCTCCGGAGTATGGGCGTTCAGTACCTTTTTTTCTCAGCACTTTAAATTCTTCATCGGTTAATTGAGCTCTCCATTCCTGGTCACTTTTGCGAATAATAAATTTCTTTTCATCCATCGAATAACGAAGTTTATATTTAAACGTTATAAAGATAAAGCAAACTACTTGGCAGAAGAGAAGAAAACACGTTGGTACGGTAAACTGGTTACTCAGAATGAGCAAACTTCGACTTTTCTGATCGCGGTGATCACTGCTGTTCTTTCTTTGCCGTTGTTTATTATTGTCTATGGGTATGTGCCAGAAATAACGCTTCCATTTGGAGATGGGATCAGGATCGACCATTTTCTCGTGTTCATCCTTGTTTTTGTCGCCGTCTACTTTCTGGTAAAAAAGTTAAGGATAATTGTATACGGGTTGATAATCGTAGGGTTGGTTATACTAACCTATACAAATTTTACCGGCACGTATGGGTTAAAAGATCTCTATCATGATTATTCAACAATGCTTTACAGCCTGCAGGCGAATCATGACCGTACCACTTTTGAAGAGTGGATAAACATTCAATTTGATCGTGGAAATGAGATCATAGAGGCAGTTGATTACAAAGAAGAGCAGGTTCGGAATATGGGTGCAAATTATGCGGTTGCTAATTTCCAGGACTACGAATATTTGCATCGACACAGAAAAATGATCCAGTACTTTAGCATCTATAAGGAGGTGCGAAGAAGATGGAACTATGTTTTCGACCCGTATAAAGAAGATTACTTTGCGTCCGTGAGCGAAACGATAGAGCAGCTGGATTACGATGATAAGTTCAAGGGAGATTGTGATGATTATTCAATTCTCATCGGAGGTTTGATCCGGTCTGTTGGAGGAGAGGTTAGGCTGGTAAGAACAAAAGTAACGATGAAGGATTCAACAGAAATTGGACATTTATATCCGGAAGTGAAAATAGGAAACGCAAAAGACCTTGAAGCAGCGACCTACATCATTAAAGCAGAGCTTTTCCATAAAGAATCCAAAGACAAGTCTATCCACTACTATAAAGATTCAGATGGCTATATTTGGTTGAATTTTGATTACAACGATCATTATCCGGGAGGGAAATACCAGAGCCATGTCAGAGAAAGCGTATTAGTATTATGAAAGATGTATTTTTAACTCCGTCTATTTATGTAGATTCTGACCATCCTTCGATCGTGAGTTTAGCAGACGAATTGGTTGGGCATATCACTGATAAAAAAGAAAAGGCTATAAAACTGTATTTCTATGTCAGAGATACATTTCGTTATGACCCATATAGAATTGATCTTCGCGAAGACGCGTTAAAAGCCAGTGATCTGTTAAATAGAGAATCGGGGTACTGCGGAGAAAAAGCGTGTTTATTAGCAGCTTTGGCGAGGGCAGCAGAAATTCCATCCCGTTTGGGGTTTGCTAATGTAACCAATCATATAGGGACTGCTAGACTAGAGGAATTATTGCAAACGAATGAGCTTGTTTTTCACGGTTTCACGGAGCTTTATATAAAGGATTCCTGGGTAAAGTGTACACCCGCGTTTAATGCTGCCTTGTGTAAAAAACTAGATGTCGATCCGCTTGATTTTGATGGCACAGAGGATTCTGTTTTCCAGCAATATGACAAGGAAGGGGCTAAGTATATGGAATACACTCACTTTTATGGGAGCTTCGACGATATTCCCAGGGATTTTATGTTGACTGAATTAAAGAAGTATTATCCACACATTTTTGAAATGAAGGGATTGGTAACCGAAAACGCCTATTTTCTGGTTGAATAGAGCGATTATTTTATTTTTCTCGATCGGGTTTATAAATTAGCATCAAATTCTGAATTAATGAAAGTTCTATTATCACCCGCTAAAACGCTTGACCTCGAAAAGGAAGCTAAGATCTCTGAGTATTCTCAGCCTTTATTTTTAGCTGAATCCGAATTGTTGGTTAATAAATTGAAACGTCTTTCCGGGAAAAAACTTGGCACAATGATGAAGATCAGTCCAGCCTTGGCGGACCTCAATCATCAACGCTACCAGGAATGGTCGCTGCCTTTCACAAAGATCAATGCTAAAAGGGCCGCTTTGTGCTTTCAGGGAGAGGCATATCGTGGTTGGAATCCATCTTCCTTGAGCGATGATGACCTGGCATTCTCTCAAAAACACGTACGCATCTTATCCGGTCTGTACGGAATTTTGCGGCCGTTGGACCTAATTCAGCCATACCGATTAGAGATGGGCTCAAAATTCGAGGTGAGTCCGAAAGTGAAAAACTTATACGCATTTTGGAAAGAAAAACTAACCGAGCAGCTTATTGCTGAGCTGAATGGTGACGTACTGCTTAATCTGGCCTCTACGGAATATTCAAAAGCGATCGATCTAAAAGCAATGCCTGGTAATGTCATCACCCCGGTATTCAAAGACATGAAAAATGGACAGCTGAAGGTTATTATGACTTACGCCAAGAAGGCAAGAGGATTAATGACCCGCTACGTGATCAAGAACAGGCTCACCAATGTTGATGATATCAAATTATTTGATCTGGAAGGGTATTCGTTCAATTTGAATGAATCCACGGACAGCCATTGGGTGTTCTCCCGTAATTAGAAGTTATAGTACATTCCCATTCCTGCGCCTAGCGCGCTGACTACGCTGCTGATCAACCATAATGCAAGTTTGATGATGAAAAAGAGCATTGCTGTTTTACCTGCTTTTTTCAATCCTCCAAAAGCACTGTCAATGGCGCTGCTGTCGTTGGCCAGCAAGCCACGATTGACTCCGGAAGAAAACTTAAACAGCCCAAGGATGGGGATGATAAACAGTCCGTATACGGCAAGATCCAGTATGTTAACAATTGAGCTGACGATCCAGCTGTATGACATGAAGAGGCTTTGAACAGAATAGTACAATCCCGATAGGAGCGTAATCCCAAGGTAGACCAATGCAAATAAAGCACCAATTTTAACCGCTTTGGCCGCTGTTCTGAGTTTGTCGGTTGATGATGCTGAGAGGGTGAAATCGCTATTATTGTTAGTTTCCATTGTAGCTGTTTTGTTAGTAGTTTGTATGAGGTGTTGGCAAGATAGAATTATTTTAT
>JAAZYJ010000428.1 GCA_014239715.1 Flavobacteriales bacterium | reverse complement strand
CTATTAATTGCCATTCTCCATTTTTGTCTGAAAAGCAATAACACTGCAGAGATAAGTGTGCCGGCGTGCCCAATTCCAACCCACCAAACAAAATTCGTGATATCCCAAGCCCAACCAACAGTTTTATTGAGCCCCCATGTACCAATTCCAGTTCCCAGCAGATACAGAATACACCCTATACCCCATAAGGCCACTAAACCGGTTATGGTAACCAATAAATACCAAGCTTTAGGAGCATCATTTTCAATCGGCCTACATACATCTTCAGTGATATCGTGGTACGATTTATCTCCTAAAATTAACGGTTCTCTGATCGATGCTTCTTTATGCATTCTTATCGTGTTTTAAACTACCTTTTAGTGTGTGTTGTGTTCTGTTTCATGACCATTTGCGTCATTATTACTGCTCACAACCACCTCTTCTTCTATATTTCTAACCTTGACCTTATACCAAACATTTGGTTTAACTCCAATCTCTTCAAGTGATTGGTATGCTCTATCAGATTCTGAACTTTTTCTTATTGCCGAACTATCGTCATTCCAATCTCCAAAAGTTATGGCATTAACCGGGCAGGATTCGGCACAAGCTGTGGTAACGTCTCCGTCCTGAACCGGCCTTCCTGCTTTCTTAGCAACCAGCTTTCCTTCCTGTATTTTCTTAACACAGAAGCTACATTTTTCCATGACTCCTCTGGACCTAACAACCACATCAGGGTTGAGGACCATTCGACCAATTTCCTGCTGAGCCGGATTATTTTCGTTAAACTTTTTATACCCTTGATAGTTGAACCAGTTGAAACGTCTAACCTTATATGGACAGTTGTTTGCACAATATCTAGTCCCTATACACCTGTTGTAGGTCATCTGGTTCAGTCCTTCATTGGAATGTGTAGTTGCCGCTACAGGGCAAACTGTTTCACAGGGTGCATGATTACAATGCTGGCACATCATCGGCATATAAACCACCGATGGGCTCGCCTGTGATATTTCCATTTGATGGTAGTCGAATGAATTTGTAGTCGGGTCTTTTTCCCAGGCATTACGATCTCCATCGCCTACGGATGAAAAGTATCGATCGATCCTAAGCCAATGCATGTCTCTTGATCTTCTGATCTCGTCTTTTCCAACAACCGGAACATTGTTCTCGGCAACACATGAAACGAGACATGAACCACAGCCGATACAAGATGACAGGTCCACAGACATTCCCCACCTGTGACCAACATTCTCTACAGAATGCGAGTCCCAAAGATCGGCTTCTCCTACGGGCACCTCTTGGTGTTTTCCGTCCTTAATTACTGACAGTTTAAAGGGTGGATTATAGGCATCAGAATCTGAAGAAAGATACGTGCCAAGTGACGTTTCTCTTACAACAGACTCCCGGCCCATCACCGTGTGATGCGTTTGAGAACATGCTAACGGGTAGGTTTCCGTTAGTGGTTCAATGGTTGCTGCCATTCCTGACAACGATGTGGTTCCGTTTTGCCATCCCATAAGTGGAAAGGCGTTCTGCCCTATTGCCACTAAATTTCCGGTAGTATCCTTTTCGTATCCTCCGTATTTCTCTGTGTAATATGCTGCTCTACCGATGATCGGTTCGGAACCTCCGTGTGCTCCTCTACCATAACCCATTGCAACCCCAATGGTGCCAGACGCTTGTCCGGGCATTGGAAACACGGGAAGTTTAACCGTATTATCACCGACAGCCACTGTTACAACATGAGCCGGAGCTTCCTGTCCAATATAAAGCGAGTTCCACGCGTCATAATCCTTTATCTCTTCAGCGTTGTTGGCAAGACCTTCTTCTGTCAAGCTACCGGGGAACATTGCCAGCACATCTGACGGCGACATGGTGACATAATTGTCCCAAGAGACTTTTGATAGGGGGTCAGGCATTTCTTGCAACCACGGATTAGCTGAGTCCTTTCCTGTTCCGATCCCTGCTTTCTGATAAATGATCAGTTCAACGGGATGTGATTCTATGGATGTTGCTCCTGACACAGCAGCATTCATGTTGCCTGCAAATGCCTGTTGCTCAGCGGCCGGCATCCCTTTAACATCCATGGAGCCATTATGTACTGCCCAATTCCAAAACTCCGAAAATGTTGCATAGTCCGTCTGCAATGGGAAGCCATATTTTCCCCATGTGCTTTTTAGAAAATCATAGAAAACCGTACTGTCTTTGCCAGAACTTCTTGTTGCTTCTCCTCCCCATACAAGCAATGATTCCTGTGCTTGTCTAGTATCATAGAGTGGTCGGATCACCGGTTGTGCCAAGCTATAATGGCCACTTTTTGGGTTGTAATCGTTCCATGATTCCAGGTAATGATTATCAGGACAAATATAGCTGCATGCACTTGCTGTTTCGTCCTCATACTGCGCAAATGAAACGGATAGTTCACAGCCTTTTATAGCCTCTTCCCATTGCCCTCCATTTTGCATTGAATAAACCGGATTGGTATCGTAGAAGAGCACGGCATCTACTGATCCTGAGGACAGCTCCTCCTCCAGTGTTTTAATTTCTTCGTCGTTATTCCTTCCCATTTCAAGCAAGGCAGAACGATCAATTGTCTTACCATAGCTTCCTAAATGATTGTTTATTGCATTTACAACCATCTGGACATTAACGTCGTTCGATCCGGAAACCACTAATGAATCTCCATTTGCAGATTTCAAGTCTTCTGCAACCAGCTCGCAATACGTGCCCAATGCACCTTCCGCGGCTTTACCACCTCCACCAACAGCATGCAAGATCCCTGCGGCAACAACCCCTTCCTCAGAAGGCTTGATCCGAACTCTCTGATCCGCATTTGATCCGGTTTGGGACATGATCGATTCAAATTGCCAGTGTTTGGACATCCACCCACTCTCCGGCTTTCTTGTTTCCCCATATTGTCCAATGTATTCAGTAGACATGAGCCAACCGTTTAAAAAATCGCAAGCTAAACCAACGATCACCTTGGCTTTGGAAAAGTCATAATTCGGAATAAAACCATCACCAAAATTTTCCTTGTTGGCGTTTCTCAAACCGCTGTAGGACAGTTCATCAAGAGTAATGTGCTTAAAATCAGGAGTTGATCCTTGCTCACCTGCAGACGTAGATGCTCCCAACGTTTCTACGATAGGATCAGCCGCAGCAGGTCCCATACTAAACGCTTCCTTACCACCATACTTTGTGAAAAAAGCATTTATCGCCAATTTCGTAGACGGAGAAATAATCGTTCTGGATACCAAACGGATTTTGCCGCCTCTGCCGGCAATTGACGTTAGCTTAGCTCCTATTTCCGAATCAGCATCGGACCATGATAATGGCGTACAACCAGACTCTGAATGTCGGTGAGGTCCTTTTAGTCGAGCCTCATTATACAAGGATAGAACAGAGCCAATCATTCTCGGTGTTGCCGCGCCACGATTGATTCCATAATTGCCGTTCCCCTTAACAAGGATAGGCCTTCCCTCTCTTGTCTTAACCAGTATAGAGCCATAATCATTTCCGTCATAGAATGTAGACGCATACCAATTGGCTATACCTGGGGTAATTTCTTCAGGTTTATTGACGTAAGGAATTGATTTGATAACAGGCTTTTCACAAGCCGCTAAAGATGCTGCCGCTACACTAAAACCGAGAAATTTAAGAAAATCTCTCCTGTCCGTGTTGAACCCGCTCACTTCTTCGCTACCAATAAATTCCTCGACGGGCACTTCCGCCGGAAATTCGCTGTTTTTTCTTTCAACAAATTCAGGGGTCTCTTTTAGTTCGTCAAAACCCTTCCAATATTTTTTGTTTGTTGCCATGGCCTACTCTTCCAACTAGATTAATAGTGACACTTTGCACATTCCCAACCGCCAAGCTCTCTGACGGAAATCTTATCATCTTCCTTAAACTTCTTTAAAAGCTCCGGATCTTTCTTAAGTCGTGCGTGAATTTCATTGTAATAATCGTTCTTACCAACATCGACTCCAGTTTCATCGTGACACTCGATACACCAACCCATTGTTAACACGGGCCTGGTTAATTTTGTTGTTCCTTCCAGCTTGTTGATCTCTCCAACACTTGCCACCTTTCCTGCATCAAATGTCTTAACGTCTCCATGACATTGAATGCAATCGATCCCGGCTACACTTACGTGTTGTGAGTGATTGAAATAAACATGATCCGGTAAATTGTGAACCTTATTCCAAACTATCGGATCAGTCTCTCCATTATATGCATTATCCTCAGCGCTATATCCTGCGGCTTTATGAATCTTCCCGATCTCCTCTTTTTTGAAATGAGTACCTTCCTGAATACTTCTATGACAGTTCATACATACATTCACAGAAGGGATTCCTGCATGTTTTGATTTCTCTGCACTGCTATGACAATATTTACAATCTATCTCGTGTTTGCAAGCGTGAATGATATGGGAGAACTTAATGGGCTGTGAAGGCTGATACCCTTCTACAACATCGATCTGTGCTGCACGCCATCCAAGGTCGGAAAGTGCTACCAACACCAATACTAAGCCCAGAACACTAACAAGCACCTTATTTTTCCAAAGCCAATTCTTGGCAATTTCCATATAGGTTTGGTCATCATCCGTTTCAAATTCATCAGAAGATTCTTTGAGCCTTCTGTTAACTCCTGCAGTGGCAAAAACGACAACGCTTAAAACAATGGCGATCGTCAGCAACCACTTCCACTTACCACTACTTTGTTTCTCTTCGATCAAATATGGCGTTGCACAGCCATCATCTCCACTTGGCCGTGCAGGCTCAACGAAACTTTCAACGTAAGCAACAATATCATCGATCTCCGATTTACTAACCGCTTGCGGAGTCATCACGCTAGGGTCAAAGCTCTCCATCTCTTTGGCACGTGCAGATTTTCCAGAAGCCAAAAGCGCACTTGAATTTTTTACCCAATCGTAAAACAAATCTGACTCACCTGCATCTGCCCATCTTTGAGAAGCTCCTTTTAGCGCAGGGCCGGTTACACGTTTCAATGGGTGGTGGCAAGAAGCACAATTGTTTTTGAACAGTGCCGCACCTGCTTCTGCATCGCCTTCCTGAGCGAAAGACCGAGCTGATCCCAAGAAAAATGTAAAAATTAATAGAGCCCAAATGCCCAGATTACCTATCATAGGTGTTAGAATGTTCAATTTCATCTTCCGTTCTTTGTAAAGAATCCTCAACAATGTCGGCACAAAAATAAAAGAGTATGGATATTAGAGGTGTCAAATGTCATGAAATTGTCAGACACTTCTTCAATTTATAATCATTCTAAATAACTATTGGTTCTACTCAAGCAGATGAACGCAACATCCTGCGCGCTCTTCTTACAGTAATTGAACTCAAAGAATCGGCACGATTTGTGAGTTTTATGTTTGAAATAATTACTTTTGGTTCAGTTTCACGATGTATGAAAATTGCCTTCTTTCTAATACTGATCATTCCGTTCTGCGCGACCAAAGCGCAAGAGCAATGGACATTACAGTCTACGCATGATTCATTGGCTGAAATAGCAGCAGACACTGTTCAATACGACACCATCAGAAGTATTGAATTCACGAACGCGGGCAAAGTCACCATCCATAAAGACCCACGAATTGATCAAGTCACATTGCTTGAAAGGGGAAATGTTACCTTAACTAAGTCAGGATATCGGGTACAGGTATTGCTGAGTCAGAAAAAAGATGAAGTGAATCAATTAAGAGCAAAATTAATCAAGCAAAACCGAGAGCATAACGTGTATATCATCTGGCAGCAGCCGAACTTCAGTCTAAAGATCGGTGATTTCTACACAAGACAACAGGCGATGGAATTCAAATATGAAATTTCCGAACAACATCCCGCAGCAATAGTCGTCAGGGACAATATTCAATTACCGAAGTTACCTTAAGATAGCGTATAAAGACCTAGAAGGTTGGCAGGTTTACAGCTTTCTTGCCACCTCAACCTCTTCGAAAGCCTCAACTACATCACCGACCTTAATGTCATTGTACTTGTCAATGTTAAGTCCGCACTCGTAACCATTCTTGACTTCTTTCACATCGTCTTTGAACCTCTTCAATGACCCAAGCGTTCCGGAATAAATTACAATACCTTCCCTTATGAGTCTGATCTGTGAATTTCTGTTGATCTGACCATCTGTGACAAAGCATCCTGCTATCGTACCAACTTTGGAGATCTTAAAGGTCTCACGTACTTCGACTGTACCAACAATGTTCTCTTCAATGTCCGGAGACAGCATTCCTTCCATTGCATCTTTAATCTCCTCGATCGCCTTGTATATAACGGAATACAATCGGATATCAATTTCCTCTTTCTCAGATAATTTTCTTGCCTGGATCGATGGTCTTACCTGAAACCCTAATATTATCGCGTCTGATGCCGTTGCGAGTAACACATCTGATTCTGAAATTTGCCCAATGGCCTTGTGGATGATGTTCACCTGAATCTCCTCTGTGCTCAGTTTTATCAGCGAGTCTGAAAGGGCTTCGATCGAACCATCCACGTCACCTTTTACAATAAGATTGAGCTCTTTAAAGTCTCCAATCGCCAAACGTCTTCCTATTTCATCAAGAGTAATGTGTTTAGTCGTTCTGATGCCTTGCTCTCTTTGCAGCTGTTGACGTCTTGTT
>JAAZYJ010000424.1 GCA_014239715.1 Flavobacteriales bacterium | reverse complement strand
CAACGTATCAAGAATTCTGTCATACTGTTTTGAAACATCCAAAAAAGTCTGCTACCATTATTGGAGATAAAAACCCTACCTATTCCCTTTTTGGCAAAAAGTTAATTGCTCTGTATCCAACAGCAAAATTCATCTGGCTGATTAGGGATTATCGCGCCCAAGTTAATTCGATGCTAAAAGTTAATTTTGAAACTAAGAAAGTGGGGGCGCTTGCTGCGAGATGGGTTTGCTACAACCAGCACATTCACCAATTAGAACAACGCTACCCGAACCAAGTACTTAGAGTGCGTTACGAAGACCTGGTTCAATTGCCTGAAGAAGAATACAAACGAATATGTTCTTTCTTGGGTCTTGAATATGAAACTTCCGTTTTATCTGTGAAATTGAATCCTTCAGAGTTTTATGCTCCACATCATGAAAGTCTGGAAGAACAAGCCTCTGATAAACATATTGATGAATGGAAAGAAGGTCTGACTGTTAAACAGATTCGAATTTGCCAAACCGTGGCCGGCCGATATGGTGAAAAATTCGGTTATGATAAGATCGGAGTGAAGGACTCCCATCTATTAGTTAGACCTTTCCAAGGCGTGTTGTTTGGCAGGGCTTATATACCATTTATCAAGCTGATGTATTCCATGCCCTTTGGATGGCGCAAATACTTTCAGAAAAAATTCATAGAACCCAGTTTCAGCTATTGGAAAGAGGTCAAGAAAGAAATTGAAAAATAGAATTATGCTGAAAACCCTCTGTGGCTACCAAATTGGTTCGTAGAAACCTCGATTTCTGTTTCACAGTAATGCTTCATCCCCTTCGTTACTGCATTCAAGTATTTCTTTAACGATGGTAGCAAAACAAGGTAGGCCACCAAGTGCCAGATCGGACGTGGAACTCTTCTATATGCATCTGTCAACAAGGTGAGTCTAAAGAAAACCTGTTCTCCTTTGCGAACCACTTCAAAGCAAGTAAAGCTATTGTGAAATTGATCGGCATAATTAACCCGATATTTAATTTTGCAACCCTCCTCGTACTCCACTACCTGTCTGCATAAGACCTTTCCGTTTTCATAGGTGCAACAATCCTCATATCCATTGCCGTCAACCTCTCCTTTTTCATGAGAAATTATAAAGGGATTAAAACGGAGTAGATGTTGTGAAGTTGTAAGCGTATTCCAGATCAGGGACGGATCAGCATGCACAGGAATCTCACTTAGCACCACCAACTGATCACGAGTTTTACAGTTATATGTATTAACAATCAGGCTCAATCCAGAGCAAGCTTTTCTTTTTCCTTGCTAGCGAGATATTCATCCAGTTTATCATACTCAGCAAGATGAATTAGATTAATGTCTTTCTGATACAATTTATATGTTTTCCATATCGGTGGATTTGTTGCGCACAAATCCAAAAAGAAATACAATGGAGACATTTTGAAAGCCTGCCATGGAGCTAACCAACGGTAACCAACGCCGATCGAATCGCCGATGTTTTGAACGGCGTGCCACCAATAAGGGGGGTTCCACAAGATATCACCGGGCTTAAGATGAACAGAGTACCCATCAATATACTTGAACAAAGTATAGGGCGTTTCAAAGCTCGGATTAAAT
>JAAZYJ010000366.1 GCA_014239715.1 Flavobacteriales bacterium | reverse complement strand
GCAAACTCATCGCCTGAATAAAAGTCAAAGTTCCGCCCAGAAATAATCTGACCATCTTCAGTTTTCGATCCCCTGACAGAAAAGGAGGAACATCCAACCAGCTGATAGTCGTTCAGCGCATGGCCAATATCGTGGGCTGCATGGTAATTAATCACCCGCAGGTAGGCGGGAGCTATAGAGTTGAACTTTTTTGAGTTCGCGAATGACCCACCGTAAATTTCGAGTAAGTATTCCAAAGGAATATGTTTGTCCAGCTTTCGATTGAACAGTCCGATCAGGTGCTTTAAAAAAAACTGCTTGAACTTTCCGGGGACTGCTTTTGAGAATTCATTCACAAAAACGATCTCCTGGTTTTGGATCAATTCCTTTGCGAGAATTCCATATTTTGCGCCAATTTCAAACGGAAGCCCCGTGAGTTTAGCTTCCCAGAGTCCGAAACGGTTCTTTCTAAGCCAGTTATCGCCAATTGAAAAGGTAGAATCTGACACGACCGTTCGCTTCAGATCAAGAGCGCTTTTATCTGGCACTTTCGGAGGAGTTCTATAGCTAAGAAAGCTCATGTCCGAAATTACTAAAATCTAGGTAAGTTGATAGCATCATCTATAGAAAGACATTTCATCGCAATATTTCCAAACTGGTTCGGTCAGCAGGTATCTGACATCCTTTTTCTGTCTCATCGAATTTCTAATAAAGCTGGCAGCAATTTTCATCAGAGGAGCATCGATCATCTCAAAATGTTTCGGATCTATGTTTGTAACTAATTTTTGATTTTCATCGATTTCCTGACCTGTCAACACTCTTGGATAAACCAGGAGCTTGTGAGCGTTTAAAATACTTTCATAGTTCTTCCATTTATGAAAAGAGCGTAAATTATCTTCACCCATGATCAGGCAGAAATCATTTTTCGGATATTTTTCCTTTAAGTAGGTTAACGTGTCTACTGTGTAGGAAGGCTGCGGCATTTTAAACTCAATGTCAGACGCCCTGAGCTTATGGTTATCCTCGACGGCTAAATTTACCATGTAAAGCCGATTTAGATCGGGAAGCAAGGATTCCTTTTTTTTGTGAGGGTTGTGAGGAGAAATTACCAACCAAACCTCATCTATATGTTCAAGCTGAACAACGTGGTTGGCAATGATCAGGTGCCCAACGTGAATCGGGTTAAAGGAACCAAAGAAAAGTCCAATCGTTTTGTTCATTCTATTCTCAGGTTAATCCGTTTTTTAGTTTGTGTAGTGTAAGGAACAATTTACTTTTTCAAATCTATTAATTAGTTCTTGACATAGTCTGTTTAGGTGTCAAGAAAGTCACGGACAAGGGCCTCGGCCTCAACTAGTGTGCCATCAAGTTCATTATTGATCAATTTACAGTAGTATTGGCTGGCTTTTGTTAATTCCGAGCTTGCTTTTGTCATTCTTTTTTGGATGCTGCCTTCACTTTCTGTTTTTCGCAACCGCAGCCGATCTTCCAGCACATCAATTGACGGAGGTTGAACAAAAATGGAAATAGCTGCACTTTTAAAATATCTCTTAAGGTTAATTCCGCCTTCAACGTCTACGTCAAATATTACATGTTTGTTGGTTGACCAGATACGATCGATCTCTGAGCGCAACGTGCCATAAAAATGATCTGGATATACTTCTTGCCATTCAATAAATTCATGTTCCAGGATCTTGGCTTTAAATTGATCGACACTAAAGAAGTGGTAATCTTTCCCGTCAGTTTCATTCGGACGTTTGACTCTTGTTGCAGCTGATATCGAGAATTCCAAGTTCAGATCCAGCCCTAACAAATGATGCACTATAGTTGTCTTTCCGGCTCCGGAGGGAGCACTGAATATGATTGCTTTACCATTCATTTGCCGGTGTCATTAGGCTCCTCAAAGGGCATTAAGTACCTGTTCTTTTATTTTCTCGAGCTCGTCTTTCATTTGAACAACCAGTTGCTGTATTGTAGCATGGTTGGCTTTTGACCCCATTGTGTTTATTTCTCTACCTAGCTCCTGGCAGATGAACCCAAGTTTTTTTCCTTGCGGATTACTGGCGTTCAGCGTCTCTCTAAAGTAATTTATATGATTGGCAAGCCTTGTTCTCTCTTCTGTGATATCTAGTTTTTCCAGATAGTATATCATTTCTTGCTCCAGCCTGTTCTTGTCAATGTTCTCCCTTTCCTGGTAATCTGCGAACAGTGTTTCTATTTTTTCTCTGACTCCAATGGTTCTGTCATTTTCATGCGGAATGACCTCGTTGGCGTATTGCTCAATATTGTCGATCCTGAGGTTGAACTCTTTTTGCAGAGAGTCACCCTCTTGTTTTCTGAACGCAACAAAATTCTCAATCGCTTCTTCGATCAGCTCCATTATTTGAGTCCATTCATCTTCATTTATTTCGTGGCGCTCTTGCCTCATAGCATCAGGCAGACGCAGAATGTCTACAAGCGAATGAGATTGCTCCAAACTCAGATCATTTGCTAACGATTCAATTTGCTGGCAGTAATTTTTAACAACGAGCTTATTGATCACTGTATTCATCTCGTCTCCATTGGAATCATAATGAATGGAAAGATCAATTTTACCTCTGTGGAGTGCTTGCGATAATTTATTCCTGAGTGGCATTTCTTTCTCTTTGTAGATCGAAGGCATTCTGACGGTAAGATCAAACTGTTTGCTATTAACAGACCTGATCTCAACGTTGAATGTCTTGTTGCCAATATTCCTTTCGGCTTTACCGTACCCGGTCATGGAAAGTATCATAAACTCAAATTGCTCGTTGTTGGCGCAAGTTACAAAATGCACACAAGATTCGTAAAGGGGCTCAGAATTAAATTTCCGTAACTATTATCCGGATAGTTTTGATTGTCTGTCCGGTTTTCCAACTAGATAAACACCTGCAAATATGAGTAGGGTGTAGATCACTTTTTCATACGTAATTCCGCCAATTTTTGTCTCATAGCTGATCAATAAAGCAAAAGCTGTTGCCATTACGGGTTGGAGATATATGTACGCACTTACTACAGAAGTGTTGAGTCGGCTGACTCCATATATGTTCAGTAAATACGCAAAGAAAGTTGTACCTACGATCACAAAAACAATACTGCCAACAATATAAGGAGGCATTTCCCAGTTGATCTCACGAAATTGTCCGAAGCCAAGAGGAATCACGAAGCACGCTCCAAACAGAAAAACCCAGGAGATGATCACTATTGGGTTGTATTTTTTCATCAATGGTTTGACCAGAACCAGGTAAACCGCATAAGAGGCACTGTTTCCAAGGATCAACAGATCGCCGACCAACGATGATCCCTCTGCAGAACGATCGCCGGTAAGAATGATCATTGCTGCACCTACACCCCCAATAAGAATTCCAATTATCTTGGAAACAGTGATTCGTTCTCCGATCAGAAATGCCGCTAAAACCAGAACGATCAGAGGGTTGGAGGTCATCATTATAGACGAATTTATTTCTGATGTTCTGAAAAGTCCTTCGAAAAATAACATCTGATTCAAACAAACCCCGAAAAGCCCGCACAAGGCTAGTCGCAGGTAATCCTTCTTGGTGATTTTTACAGAATTTATTTTGGAATTGTTCTTAAAAAGGAGCCTTATCAACCAAAATAGTCCAAGCGCTCCTACTACTCTCATAAAAATAAAGCCTCTGGGTTGCACATAGTCAGGCATTGGCCCTTTTGCCAAAACGTAATTCAGGCCATAAATTAAGTTGGCTCCGAATACGGCAAGATGCGCATATAACTGCTTAGGCATGCAGAGTTGTGTTTGCGGCTTTTATTATATCCTTAGAGTTGCCTATGAAAATGTCATGCTCAATTACAATAACAGGCCTTTTCAGGAAGGTATATTCTTCAAGTATATAAGATTTAAAATCTTGTTCCGTTAGCTTTTTTTCGCTCAGTTTCCACTCCCGATACTTGATCGCTTTTCTGCTAAAAAGTGCTTCATATGTTCCAGCCAGTTCTTTTAGCTGGTCCAGCTGCTCTTCCGTGATCGGGTCTGATTTGATATCCTGTAATTGACATTCCGAAGGTAAATCCAGGTCACGAATGATTCTTGCACAAGTGGAGCATGTTTTGAGGTGGTACATCTTCTTCATAACTTAAATGTAAGCATGCAAAAGGAAACATGGGCGAATTATTAGTAGATAAGGTCAATTTAAGAGCTAGTAGGAAATTTCTTGCTGTCTTAATTTATGGCTTTGTAAAACTTTTCCGAACTTATCTTTGAATGTGACCGTTAGTTCCCGGCTGTTTTCAACCCCAGTGACTGAAACGACTGCGTAGTTATGTCGTAGCAGAAGTTCACCTACCCGCAGGTCATTTTTCCCTTCTTTAAACAGTTTTCTCCAGGGATACCTCCAGCTTGTTAAAGCTGAGCATGTATAATCAAAGAATGGGTAGATACCGGTTTCTTGTTTTCTCAGGACCTCACTATGATGTCTGTCTCCGGAGAAAAATAGCACTCCATTTATTTGTGAATCTTTTATGTGGCCGAAAAGTTCGTCCTTCTCATTTTCATATTGCATAAAACTCTCGTGGCTATCAAATTGGTTCAGGACCTGATTGCCGGAAACAATTATTTTGAAACTGGCAGTAGATTCGATCAGGCCTTTTTTTAGCCAATCCAATTGTTGTCTTCCGAGCATTTTCTTGTTGATCTTTGAGTCATCACGATTGTATCTGTCGTCCAGCATGAAAATTTCAATGTCAGCATATTTGAAACTAAAATAGATGCCATTGTTGTGCGGTTCATTTGGGTTCTGCCAAAAAGTTTCAAAGATCTTTTTAGACTTTTCTTTTTCCGTGAAATTTCCATCACAATTGTTCGGCCCGAAGTCATGATCGTCCCAGACAGCATAATGGAATTTCTTTTTCATAAATCGATTGAGTTTTTTATGCTGTCGGACTTTGACATATCTCTTGACGGACTTTTCCCTTGATCTGATCTCATTCCCCATTAAATAGACATTGTCGCCCATCCACAACATGAAATCACCACTTGGCTCTTCAGCAAGAGTGTTGAACATTCTGGTACTGTTCCAGAGTTTATGTAGCTTGTCTTTCCCGGTACCAATGAATGCACAGGAGCCGATTAAAAAAGAGAAGTCATCGACATCATAATTCTTGACAGTTTTGATTTTGCCGCTAGAGATAACATCGCCGTCTGAAATGATCTCTAGCTGATAGGTCGCCATCTCTTTTAGGCCTGAAAGATCAAACTTAAAAGGGCAGGTGCCTTTGAAACAAAAGTCAGAGATCGATGCTGCCGAACCCACTTGTGCATCAACAGAGTCAGCCAAATTTGTTAGTGTATAGCTGACATTACTTACTTCTTTCCCCAAGAACCAAACTTTGGTCGTAT
>JAAZYJ010000427.1 GCA_014239715.1 Flavobacteriales bacterium | reverse complement strand
TACCATGGCCTTCCACCAGTATTCTTTAATGTTGTTCTTAAGTTCTGAACCATACTGACCATAGTCGTAGGTTGCACTTAATCCGTCATAGATCTCAGAAGATTGGAATACAAATCCGTATTCCTTGGAGTGTGAAATGACTTTCTTTAAGATGTCGTTAGGGTCGGCCATGGGGCAAAAGTAAAAAGTTCATCATTATACACCACCTAAAAAGTTACCCTAGTGAAGAATTTCTACCCTTTTCGATATCATTTGACCATTTTTAGCGATCAATGTAATCGTGTAAAGTCCGGATTTAACGGAAGAGAGGTCGATCTTGGTAAATGCTTCAAATTCATCTCTCTTGATCAACTTGCCGGTGAGGTCGAACAATACATAATTTCCCCTCATATCAGATTCGATGTTGATCCGACCAGATGTAGGATTGGGAAAAAGGTTAACAGAACCGGTTGTATATGACGCTGTACTTGTCAGGTGTTCAGTAAGGTAGCTTGCTCCCGTAACAACTCCAGCAGCGTTGGCTATTGCTGTAAAAACAGGAATGCCCTCCGACTTTGCAATCCAATCGTAGATGTACTCAGTGCCTCTTGGAATAGAGCTCCCAATCCCTACCGCGTCGAGGTATAAAGTGTCAGTTGTAGTTAACGTGGTCTTAACGCGCAGACAATCAAAAGTGCCAAAAGGAGTACTTACAGTTCCCCACCCATCAACCTCTTTAGATCGGGAGAAATTCTGGCCATACGTGCCTATGGTTGGTACTGAAATAAGGTAGCTGGCGTCGGAACCGCTGTTGTTACCATAGTCCATGGGGAAATCGTAAATCACATCAATTTGATCATATTTTACAGAAGTAGGTATGCCGTTAATGTTTGCTCCGAAACCAGTCATTTTATGCCCGGAAGCATCATCCCGGAAATATTCAAACCGTTCTGTCAACGAAACGACCCCGGCACCATCGATGTCTTCAGATGCAATGGCGTAGTCAGCGACATGGTCGGGATAAAGAACCATATTATTAAAAAAAAATTGATACGCTAAGGGTGTGGATGAAACGCTGACCGGTTTGAGCGTGTCTCGGCTCAGTCCTATTACTGATGAGAAATCCCAATTATATGATGCTCCGGTTAGTGATGCATCTATTATAATGAAATCCAGAATGTTCTGAGAAATATAACTGTGTCCAACCTGAGGCATGTCGCTGGCATCAACAGTAATTTGAGCATAAGAAGTCATTCCCAACAGCGTTAAAATCAAAACAAGCGTCTTTGGCATATGATACAGGTTTGTGCCCCTAAATTTAAGGAACTTAAACAACAATGCTGATTTCAGGTAAGGTCGAAAGATGAAATATACTTTGGAGCTGAATAATAGATCGCTTTTTGATTGTCATCAAAATTCAGAAAATTGCAAAGAATGCTAACCGGCGGAGGATGTTGTAATTTTTGCATCAACCCCATTTTCTTCCGGCCTTGAAAAAACGAATACAAATCATCGGTTAGATCTAGGTATGCCATCCCTACATGTCGGTTGTGTCTGGCAAGACACGACTCCATTAACGGAACCATCAGGTGCTTGTAATGATCCGTTACACACAAGCCTTCAAATGCCACATACTGAAAAATCGTTCGGGGAGATAGCCGGCCCAGTATCGGCAGATAATGGATGACATTTCTTCCCATCCACCCCATTAGACCGGGAATGTTGTGTATTTTCCAACCAACGGGATTTGCCTGGATGGCAACTACCAATTGACCATCATTTCGTATGCCAAAACATTGTCCTTTGTAGCCGACCTTGTTTGTTTGAAAAAGAGCGTGTGATCCATATTGACTTGATACAAAAGTGTTATATTCTGTTGGGTCGATCTGCTCGAATCGCTGCGCGGTTTTAGGGAAGAAGCGGCTGAAAAGAACAGGCTTGAACTCCCCGACACATTCTTGTTTGAAATGCTTTGATACACCAATGGATCGGAGATTCTTTTTTTCTATGTATGCATAAAAGACAGTTTCTTCGGCTAATTTCTCCCGATAATACGACTCAAGGTGTCTGGTTAGCAATTTCCCGACACCTTGTCGTTGATAGGACGGTTTCACGGAAAAATAACGAATGTAATAACCCGTAACCTTCTTTGCTCCGGCGGACACCTCCCTTTTACAATAAGCGGCAACAGCGATCAGCTCCTCCCCGTCCCAAAGCGTATGAAAGTCAGGAGAAACAAGATCATGGATTTTTTGCTCAGTATCCAGATGGGTGTAGCGTAATCCGGAGCTCCCGTAAATGGTCGATTTCAGAATGGCCATGACCGCGGGGGTGGCCTCGTTTAGGATTCGATATTGAAATGTATCGGTCAATCTTGAATTTGGATTACTTTTACGCTAAAGTAAACACTGTGATTGAAATAAGAGACAAGTTAATTTCTCTTGATGTTTTTGAAAAGCAATTTGTATGCGACCTAAGCAAGTGCAAAGGGGCTTGCTGCGTTGAGGGTGATGATGGCGCGCCTCTGGAATTAGAAGAGATCTCTATGATGGAAGAAGATCTTGACAGGATCAAGCCGTATATGAGGCCGGAAGGAATAGAAGCGGTGGAGCACACGGGTGTATTTTATATGGATCAGGACAATGAACCAGTAACCACCCTAGTTCATGGAGGCGAATGTGCATTCGTCAATTTTGATGAACAGGGGGTTGCGAAGTGCAGCATAGAACAAGCATATGAAGATGGGGAATCTAACCTGAAGAAACCGATCAGCTGCCATTTGTACCCGATAAGGGTGAGTCAATTGAAAAAGTATGAGGCACTGCATTAGTGGGAGATGGGATTTTTATCCGACTTATTTTAAGTAAAAAAGAAAGTGGTTGGCTTTCGTAATACCCCAATTTACAAGGTTTTGCGCGGTTATTAACAATTTTCGGCCGTGTTAATATTAACATTAGACT
>JAAZYJ010000418.1 GCA_014239715.1 Flavobacteriales bacterium | reverse complement strand
TTCAAGACAATGTTGTAAGCAATCATGATTTAACAAAAATTGTTGACACTTCTGATGAGTGGATTACCACAAGAACAGGAGTAAAAGAAAGACGATATTTAAAAGAAGGAGCATCGTCCGATATGGCACATGAGGCGGTCAGCGGCTTGTTAAATAAATTAAACATTGATCCTCTTGACATAGACTTGGTTGTTCTAGCAACTGTTACTCCCGATTATCCATTTCCAAGTACAGCAAATGTTCTTTGCGATAAATCAGGAATGAAAAACGCCTGGGGTTTTGATCTCAAAGCGGCGTGTTCAGGATTTATTTATGCCCTTGCAACTGGAGCCCAGTTCATTGAAACTGGCCGTCATAAAAAAGTGGTCGTTGTGGGTGTAGATAAAATGACTTCCATTATAGATTTTGAGGACAGAACAACCTGTATCATTTTTGGAGACGGTGCTGGAGCGGTTCTTTTAGAGCCAAATACCGAAGGCTTAGGGGTTAGGGATTTTATCTTAAAAAGTGATGGTTCGGGAAGGGAGTTTTTGGTACAGCCGGGAGGGGGTTCTTTGCATCCGCCAACTGCTGAGACGATTGAAAAGAGAATGCACTTTGTGAAACAGGAGGGCAAACAGGTTTTTAAGTTTGCCGTAACGAACATGGCAGATGTTTCAGCCGAAATCATGGAGAAGAACAACTTAAAAAGTGAAGACGTGGACTGGCTTGTACCGCATCAGGCCAATTTAAGAATAATTGATGCCACAGCAAACAGAATGGGTTTATCTAGAGAGAAGGTAATGATCAATATTGAAAAATATGGAAATACAACGGCGGCCACCCTGCCCCTGTGTTTGTGGGATTATGAAAGTCAGCTAAAAAAAGGAGACAATATCGTTTTATCTGCTTTTGGAGGGGGATTTACCTGGGGAGCAGTTTATCTGAAATGGGCGTATAATACGTAATATTGCGAAAATCGAATTTTAAAAATAAATAAGTTATGAATTTTGATGAGATCAAAGAATTAATAAAGCTGGTATCCAAGACAGGAATCGGAAAGGTTCAGGTTGAAAAAGAGGATTGTAAGGTAACTATTTCCGGGAGCAGGGCTCCAAAAGAGCAGGCAATACTTGTTCAGCCGCAACAACAGGTTGTTGCACCACCACAGCCACAATCAGCCCCCGCCTCTGAGCCGCAAAAAACAGAGAATCAAAAAGCGGCAAGCACAGAAGAGACAGATGATAAATACATTACAATTACATCTCCAATGATTGGAACCTTTTACAGATCATCCGGGCCAGAGAAGGAGCCATTCATAAATGTAGGAAGCACTTTTAAGACGGGAGATAAGCTATGTATTATTGAGGCAATGAAAACATTCAATGAAATTGAAGCAGAAGTTACAGGAAAAATTGTGAAAGTACTTGTAGATGATGCGAGTCCGGTAGATTATGAGCAGCCTTTGTTTCTAGTTGAACCCGCATAGAGTTAAAAAATCATTTATGTTTAAGAAAATATTAATTGCAAACAGGGGGGAAATTGCCTTAAGGGTTATACGAACCTGCAAAGAAATGGGCATACAGACTGTTGCGGTGTATTCCACGGCAGACAAGGATTCTTTGCCCGTGCGATTTGCGGATGAGGCGGTATGTATCGGCCCACCCGTCAGTGCTAAATCCTATTTATCTATTCCAAGTATTATTGCAGCTGCCGAAATTACTAATGCGGATGCAATTCATCCAGGCTATGGTTTTCTTTCTGAGAACGAAAAGTTTTCAAAGGTATGCGAAGAGCATGGAATAAAATTTATTGGAGCTCTGCCTGAGCAAATTTCGGGAATGGGAGACAAGGCCACAGCAAAGGCGACTATGATTAAGGCTGGTGTGCCATGTATTCCGGGATCAAAAGGACTTTTAAAAGACACTAAAGAGGCCAAGGTAAAAGCAAAAGAGATTAAGTATCCTATTATTTTGAAGGCAACCGCAGGAGGAGGAGGAAAAGGAATGCGTATTGTTTGGAAGGAAGATGAGCTGGAGGCAGCATGGGATTCTGCAAAGCAAGAATCGGCAGCAGCTTTTGGTAATGACGGCATTTATATGGAAAAATTCATTGAAGAGCCACGTCATATTGAAATTCAAGTTGCGGGAGACCAATACGGAAACGCCTGTCATCTATCAGAAAGAGATTGTTCAATTCAAAGAAGACACCAGAAACTTGTGGAAGAAACCCCTTCTCCTTTTATGACGGAAGAGCTTAGGGAAAAAATGGGGGAAGCAGCGGTGAAAGCAACTAAAGCAGTGAAATATGAAGGCGTGGGCACTGTCGAATTCCTGGTGGATAAAAACAAAGATTTTTATTTCATGGAAATGAATACCCGAATACAGGTTGAGCACACGATTACAGAAGAGGTTATTAATCATGATCTTGTAAAAGAGCAGATTAAAATTGCGGCTGGAGAAAAAATATCTGGAAAAGATTACTTTCCAATAATGCACGCCATACAGTGCAGAATCAATGCAGAAGACCCTCACAACAATTTTCGTCCTTGTCCCGGAACGATTACCGATTATCATTGTCCAGGTGGGCACGGTGTACGTATAGACGCACATGTATATTCCGGTTATACCATTCCGCCTCATTATGATTCAATGATTTCGAAATTAATTGTAGTAGCCAGGTCCAGAGATGAAGCCATTTTAAAAATGAAAAGAGCATTGGGAGAATATATTATTGAAGGAGTTAAGACAACAATCCCTTTCCACCAAAAGCTAATGGAAAATGAAGACTTTGTAAATGGAAATTTCACCACAAAATTTATGGATTCTTTCGACTTTTGAATAGGTGTTAATTCAAGCAACCCTTTGGCTTTAAATGCGTCTATACACTGTTAATAACCTAAAAAAATCTAAGTGAAGAAAGCTTCTGCCCTATTTGCCTTTCTGGTTTTTACATTTTCTTTTAGTTGTGTTTATGCACAAAAAGGCAATGTTCTTGTAAAAAGTCAGCAATCGGAAAACACAACTACACAACTTCCCCAAGCTAAAAAACAAGAGGTATTAAAACAAATTTCTCAAATAGAATCTCATTTAGCCTCAATTGAAACTAAAAGAAATTACGTTCTTTCAGACCCAAGTGAAAAAGCGATAGCTGAAGAAAACGGGTGGTTCGAATCGATGGAAAAAATAGAGGAAAGATTATTAAAGAAAAAAGAAGAGTTAATTAAGCTAATAAAAAAATAACCTCTATGATTAATAAAGTCATAGCATTTATAGTCGTTTTAATTTATTCCCATTGTATTTATTCGCAGTCAGGTGGTGAAACCTGTAGTGAAATGGGTCCAATTTGTACAGATGTTGGATTGAATTTTACGGCAAACTCTGGGGTTGCCGAAGCATCCACAACGGATCCTGGAAATGATTACGATTGTCTAGGAACGGAACCGAATCCCTCTTGGTATTATTTAGAAGTTTCCTCTTCAGGAGATATCATTATGAGCTTAACGGCCCCTGAGGATATTGATTATGTCATTTGGGGACCATTCACCTCTCTTTCCGTGGCGCAGGCCGCCTGTGGCGCATTAGGAGACCAATCTCCACCGAACCCTGCCAACGGAAATGTCATTGATTGTAGCTATTCTGCAACAAATATGGAGACTCCAATAATCCCTGGGGCTATTGCCGGAGAGGTGTACGTAATGCTCATTACGAATTATGCGGATTTAGTTCAGAACGTAGATTTGGTTCAGACTGGAGGATCTGGAGCGACAGATTGTAGTATTGTGACTAACCCACCATGTGCGATAACTTCTTTTGATGTAACTGTTTCAGGGTGTGACTTTACTACGAGCACGTATGATATTTCTGGATCTGTGGACTTTTCTTCGCCTCCGAGTTCTGGAGATTTAATCTTGGAAGATTGTGATGGAAATCAGACATTACTAGATTCATACCCCTTTGCAAGTGGGCCAATTAATTTTAACCTAACAGGTTTAAGCGCAAACGGCTCATCGTGTGTTTTAGATGTATATTTTACTGGAGACCCACTGTGTGTACAGAGCTATAATTACGTGGCCCCCGTGTGTATCAACAATTGCCCAACATATGATCTTCAATCTTCATCACCAACAGAAACATGTGGGAACCAGACATATTACATGGAAATTGAAAATTCGGGCTGTGATGGATTTGTCTCGTTTGATGTAGTGGGAAATTATGGATCTGAGTGGGCGGACGAAATTACATGGGAAGTGGTCAGTAATCAATCGGGAAATGTAGTGGCAAGTGGAGGGCCAGGAACCAATGGTGAGAATATTAATGTAACAGTGGGGCCGCTCGACCCAAATACTGAAGGAACCGTATTTACATTAATTGTGTATGATTCTTATGGTGATTTATTTAGCCCTGGTGGATTCCTTGAAATACAACAACCAGGATTAATTTACAACGGGACGATTCAAGGATCCGTCCCACCGCCATGGCCGCCGGCCCCTATCCAGGTGTCTACAGTGGTTCAGGTAAGCATAACCGTGTCGAGCTCAACACTTACTGTTCAGACGCCTTCAGGCCCTGTTATGAGTACTATGGGAAATTGTTTAGATCACGAAATAGGCCTTGCTCTTACCAATAATAATTTCTGTACACCAATTGTAGTAGATCTTCCATGGACTATTGTATGTGATAATTCGGGAACACTTATAGCTAGTGGGACTCATTCAATAACAGTATTCCCTCAGGTTCCGACGGATGCATCGGATTTAGTATCAATTTCTTGGGATGCTGCACTCTGCGAATGGCTTGTTTCTCCAAATAACGATTGTAGTGCATTAGACATAGGCAATCTTTTTACAATTTCTCCAGATCCAACATCTTTGGGAAGCTATTGTAATAGTGGAAATGAGAATTTCAACGTCTTTTATTCGGGATTTGCAAATGGACCTGATTGCTGCTCCACTGCGGGTCCTACAGGGCCAATAACATATAATACATCTTCTTCAACGGGTAATGCCGTTGTTGCAGACAGTCCTTTTGGAGGGACAGACAACTCGGCACTGATAACAATACCTGGAAATGGCACAGGGGGAAATGCCACATCGGTCGATTTAAATGTAGATATCACAGGGTTTTGTGTTAGCCCAACTGGATCACCTCAATCATATTCCTGGTGGGTGACGGTTTATGTTGATGGTGTAATTGTTTCTGATGTAAACATCCTTGGTGGCACCTCTAGTTATTCATTAGCATTAGACCTTACTGATATGCCGAATGGTTATAATGAAAATTCAATTATTGAAATACACGTCTATCCGAATCAACTGGGAGGAATGGTATGGGATGAGAATGATCCGTGCCCAGTACAAAACGGTGAATGGAATCTTAGTAGTTTTGACGCTGTTGTCAATTCAACTTTTGAGCAGCTAACTTCAACTCCAGTAGACTGTAATTTGCCTTTAGTAGAGCCATCATCAGAAGGTAAGCTAAAAGGCGGTAATGAAACGGTATAAGTATACGTCCAGTCCGAAGAATTTCCTGCACAATCAGTATACGTGAAAATCCACGCCATGGTGCCCTCACATGAAATGTTAGGAGGGGTCGTCATTGTTGGTGTTATCGTGTTTCCACAAGCATCAGTTACAGTAGGGGGCGTGGGTTGAACCTGCGCATCCGACAAACAGCTTACGGTAGAGCCGTCATCTGGAGGCAAGCTTGCCCCTACAGAACAACAAGTGTAGGGCTCTACTAAAGGCAAATTACAGTCTACTGGAGTTGAAGTTAGCTGCTCAAAAGTTGAATTGACAACAGCGTCAAAACTACTAAGATTCCATTCACCGTTTTG
>JAAZYJ010000422.1 GCA_014239715.1 Flavobacteriales bacterium | reverse complement strand
GTTGATATCAAAACCAATGTTCTTGAACGTGAATTCTTTTGCCCCTTCTTTTTTAGATAATTTAAACTTTCCATTGATGTCATTTCCTCCAATACCTAGATTGAATTTGTGCTCCGGCGTGTTAAAAGCAGGTATGATGGGGTCATCAGATCCTCGTTTATCCAGCTTGTTCCAGGAGTAGTTGGCTCTGAAGGTTAAGAATTTTTTAGTGTAATAATTAAGGCCTACTGATGCACCTTGTGTTGTTACAATGTCTGTAGCATTTGTGGCAATCCGGTATACTTGGAAAGTAGACCAATTAAAAGTGTTCAGTAAAGTAATTTCACTATCAATACCGATATTGTATCCAATAAAATCTTTGTAAAAGCTATAGTAATAGCTAGCATCTATATAAAGATTGTTGTTGATCAGGTTTCTATAACCGAATTCGATGGTTTTGACTTTTTCTGTGCGAATGGGCTGAACATTAAAATAGCTCAGATCACCCTGGTCTCTAGAGCTGGAAAATTCAATAGCTGATGCTACTGTGATTAGTGAATCATAGCCCTCTATGTTGCCTAAGAGTATTGCTCTTCCCGTGTTATAATAAAGGTACTGGTCCTGAAGAGTAGGATTCCTTGTTGCGGAGGCAAAAGACAACCGAACTATGCTTTTTTCATCCAGATTGTAGACGGCAGATACTGCCGGAGAATAGACCATATTAAAGTTTTGATTCTTATCCACTCTGAGTGTAGCATTCAATTTGAGCCGTTCGCCAATGTATTTCTTTTCTACTCCAATATAGGCCCCGCCCTCCTGATTGGTGATCAGAGAATTGGTATCCTTAAAGATCGTCCCTCTCGATTTTGGTGTGTACAAACGGTAATTTGCACCTGTAATTATTTTTAGGTCGGGGTGATCTGTTGAGTCAGGGAAAAACATTCGTTCACCATGAACATGATAAAGAGCACTCTTGTCGTAAAAACGGGAACCTCCTTCACTAAAAGAGGTTTTTGACGTAATGTCATTCAATGCTGCTTCGAACTCAGGAGTTCCGGGTATCAAACGGTCAATGTTTTCGTCAAAAACAATCCCACCCGGCGGTGATATACCAAGATCCGTAAGCGCCCGCGCCTCGCTGTGCCATAGGTTCAAACTATCTGAAAACTGCTCCATAATGGAGTTCGCCAGATCATAATCATAGATCCATTCTCCAGAGCCTGGATCAAAAACCGCTACAGGAAAACCGGGTAGAGCTTTCACCTTGTTTGCGTAGTTTGCCGCCCAATAACCGGTGTAATCTGAAGACCATCTGTCAATATCCTTTGCCTTGTTCTGAAGTAATATTGCCGTGAATACTGCATCGTATGATCTGCCAGCATCTTCGTGGGTTGCATAGGCTCGGAGAAATCCTTTGTTGGATTTTAGCTCGATCCGGTTTTGAAAAAATAGAATATCCTTCAAGCTGAATCGATTATCACCTTGATAAACGGTAGTCCCGGTTCCAAAGCTTGAAGAAAGAATGAGCTGTGTACTGGGGCTGAACTTGTAGTGAAGGGCCAGAGCAGTCTTTAAATTTTCTGTATCGTAGTCAAGAATATGTCTTTCTTCATACCCTGTTCGGTGCAAAACACCCAACCCGGGAAATTGAACTTGATTGTTCAATGAATTTCTGTCTATTACCAGTTCGTCACCATATCGG
>JAAZYJ010000319.1 GCA_014239715.1 Flavobacteriales bacterium | reverse complement strand
AATGAGCCGCAGGCAGCATTGATCGCTTCTGCCAGCTCGCCGGATGGTTCTCCACCGCCATTGGGCGACATGACCTCCCAAAAAAGACAATGGTTGAAGTATCCGCCACCATTGTTTCTGAGTGCTCCGTTGTTCATGTCCAAGCCGGTTAGAATTTCATCGATTCCTTTACTTTCCAGGTTGGTGCCTTCTATTGCAGCATTTAACTTGCTGGTGTAACCACTATGGTGTTTTCCATGATGGATTTCCATTGTTCTGGCGTCAATATTTGGTTCTAACGCATTGTGTGCATAAGGTAATTCAGGTAGTTCAAAAGCCATATCTGTTGTTTTTTAATTGGACTGTCTAAAGTAACAAAATGCAAGGGAATTACAGGAAATAATAGCTTAATATCCCAATGATTGTTGGCGTTATTCGGGGATTAACTGCCAACTTGAAAAAAAATCACTACTTTTGGCCTCTTATTTACGTAAATTAATTAAACTAGTTAAAATGAAAAAGTTAGTAACATTAGTAATGATTGCAGCAGCGACTACATTCGCGATGACGTCGTGTGGTGGTGGTGAAGAAGCTGCTAGTTCATTCGAAGATATGATGAACGAGGCGGCCGCTGAAATGGAAGAGGCAATGGAAGAGGTTGAAGCTGCTGCTGAAGAAACGCTTGTTGATGAACCAGTTCCGGCAGATACTGCGGCAGTGGAAGAAACAACTGAGGAGCCAGCAACTGAAGAAGTTGAAGAAACTGAAGGAGAGTAATCTCAAGTAGTTGAAATTTACTAAGAGGGGCCGTATGGCCCCTTTTTTATTTATTTTTATGCTATAGTTAAAACAATAGAGATGAAAAAATTAGGGTTATACGTAGTAACGTTGGTGACAGGGCCATTAATCATGCTGTCGTGTGGAGGAGGTTCAGATGAATTGACAACGACATCGGAAGATGAAGAAATTGTTGTAGAAGCAGAAGAGAAACCTACTGCAGGTGGTCTGGGTGGTTTGTTTGGAGATATAATGAAAGAGGTTACAGATTCAATGCAAAGTGGTGTTGATCAAATGGTAGAGGGAATGACGCAAATTGCCGATTCAATACAGGTCGCGGTAGACTCCGCAAATGCGCACATGAATAAAGGCGTAGACGGGATAAATGCTACTTCTGAAGAAGAAAATAAATAGAACGGAGATTTACGTAGTCTGAAAACAGTCTTCAGGTTGGGCGATTTTTCTCTCGATGTGGTGTGCCCTGTTTTAGAGGGGAAGAATTAAATAGAAAGTGAATGAAACAATTGATTGTATTCTGTATAGTGTCTATAAACTTTGTGATGATGGCCTGTTCTGATCCCGTGCCTGAAGATATAATTAAACAATTCAATACAGATTCTGCCACCGATTCACTTGAAAGTGAGCTTGTTGATTCCTTGTTCGATAATATTGAATTTGACTTTGATGAAGAAGGGGACTTTAGCACAATTGATTCAACGATAAACTGAGCTAGCGGTTTAAAAATCGGGCCTGCTCTATCTCCTGCACTGCGCGTATCACGGTTCGATCTTTTTTATTGTAAACAGTGTACATCCCGTTGTTTCCCCACACATTTGCCGCAATTTGAGCTTTAAGCCGGGTTTTTATTCGCTCCTTTGAAGCAACAAGGCCGTAAGGCGATCGCTTGATCTGGTGTTGCTCCTCGGCGTACAAAACAAAGTCTTCAAACATATTTTCAGAGATCACGAAGGTATTGTCAAAATCCTGGGCATTTCGGAAATCATTCAGTCCATTTCTGTTCCCATCAACAAATTCAAAAGCAAACTCTGTAAATGAAGCGGTGTACGATAAAGCTGAAAAATACGATGATGCACCAATGGTATCAAGGGGGATGAATATGTCAGGGAAAATACCGCCACCACCATATACAATCCTGCCGCCTGTAGTTTCAAACTTGTCCAGCTTTTCAAGCTTTGAGCTGTCTATGGTGTAGAAATCTCCATTTTCATACCGGTCAAGATAGTCGGCATTATAATCTATGCCTTTACCGTATGGTTTTTGAATGCATCGACCTGATGGTGTATAATATCGGGCAACAGTTAACCTTATTGAAGAACCATCAGAAAGCAGTATGGGCTCTTGGACCAGACCTTTTCCAAACGACTGTCTTCCCACTATCAGACCACGGTCATTGTCCTGAATAGCTCCAGCGACGATCTCACTTGCTGAAGCAGAATTTTCATTGATCAGGATAATTAACTCAGTTTTTTCCAATCGCCCTTTTGAGGTAGCATAATTGTTTACTCTACCATTGCGCCTACCTTCCGTATATACTATCATTTTTCCGTTTTTCAGAAATTGATCTACCACTTGCACTGCAGGTTGAAGATAGCCGCCTCCATTGTCCCGAAGGTCAAGAATGAGCTTTTTCATACCGTTATTGAGTAATTTCTTTGCGGCGATATCAAATTCAAGTGGTGTTGGCTCGGCAAACCTTACAAGTTTAATATAGCCGACACCCTCAGATATTATTTGTGCACTCTCTACACTTTTTATCGGCACCGGACCTCGAATAATATCATATGGTATTGTCTTTTTGGTCGAGTTCCTGAAGACAGTCACTTTAACGTGTGTTTGTATCTGTCCTTTCAGCTTGTCCAATACGTCAGCGTTTTTAAGTCCGATATTGGTGACGGCGGAATCATTTATTGCTATAATTCGATCGCCAGCAAGTATTCCGGATCTTTGAGAGGGTCCCGATTCAACAACGTTAGTAACGATTAAGGTGTCTCTTAGGATCATAAAGCGAATGCCAATTCCACCAAAGCTTCCTTTCAAAGGTTCATCCATATAACTCAGATCCTTTGCAGGGATATAGGACGAGTGTGGATCCAAATTCTGTAGTATGCCACCTATGGACGTTTCAACCAGCTGATCCGATTCGATACTGTCAACATATTTTACTTCTATCTCATCCAGTACTCTGTTCAGTTTCAGCAACCCTGAAGCGTTTTGTACATGGCCAGTGTCTGAATTATTGGTCTGAAGCGTGCCTAAATAGTAACCTCCTGCCATCACAATGGCAAGCAGCAGTGGATACAAAATTGCAGTCACCCCATTACGCAAAGGCTGGTCTTCCATTATGGTTTTTCGATTTGTTTTAGCTCTATCCCGGCTTTCTTCAAAAAGCTCAACCCGGATTCATCTTTATACGCTGTCTGAAAGACCAATCGGGTTATTCCTGCCTGATGGATCAACTTACTGCATTCTTTACAAGGAGATAATGTTAAATATAGCGTAGCGCCATTACAACTTTGTGATGATCTGGCTGTTTTTAGTATTGCATTCGCTTCGGCGTGCAATACGTACCACTTTGTATACCCTTGTTCATCTTCACAGCAATTTTCAAAACCGCTTGGCGTACCATTGTAGCCGTCTGAAATGATCATGCTGTCCTTCACAATTATTGCCCCAACTTGCTTTCTGCTGCAGTGTGAAAGTTTACCCCATTCTTCAGCCATCTTCAGGTAAGCACGATCGTATCTCTCTTGTTTTTTTACTCCGTTATTTTCAAGCGTTTCTAACATGGGTGCAAAGATATGAAAAAGCATGCCCAAACATAGTTGTGGGGTTATTTTCGCACCTGCCAATTGTATCTTCATTCTTGGATTGATAGTAGTTACTAAATTTCTTGGCTACATTCGGAAGTAATGATCTTAAATTAACTGTTATTTTGCATTTTGTTATAACATTAGTTTCAAGTATCATTGAAGATTATGCGAATCAATAACTGGTCTGGATTATACGTTTTTGGCTATTTGCTGGTTTCTACCGGAATCGGGGGTTTTTATCGTCGATTTGAAGTAGAGGGTAAGGAGAATTTACCAATGGGTAAGCCAATCCTTTTTGCTGCCAATCATCAGAATGCATTCCTAGACGGCGCTATTATAGCGTACGCTATTTCTAAACCGATTTACTTCCTTGGGCGTTCTGATATTTTCAGAAAAAGGGTAGCAAAATGGGTGTTGGGAGAATTAAATTGCTTGCCGATTTACAGAGAAAAAGACGGCGTGGATACAATAAAAATGAACAATGAGATCTTCGATACATTTTATGACATTCTTCAAAAAAATCGCCCGCTGGTGATTTTTCCGGAAGGGAATCAGGGAGATAAAAAGCAGCTAAGAGGCCCCATAAAAAAAGGTGTTTTTAGAATTGCAGTTGGAGCGGAATCAAAATACAATAAGGAGCTGGATGTTCATATTGTCCCTGTAGGGATCGATTATGAAAAGCAGTCGGCAATGGGTGGGGATCTATTGGTCAGTTTTGGTAAACCAATTCGAATGCTTGATCACATTGGTAAAGATGCAAAGGAGCAGGGAAAAATCTATACAAATTTGATTGCAGATCTTGAAGAGCGTATTAGCGCACTAATGATAGACATTCAGGAAAGGGACCATTATGAAATGATCTATACGATTGTAAAAATATTCAGTGAGGAGATTAATGAAAAAGAAAATGTGAATACACAGCGCCTATTGCACACTATAAATGCTCAAAAGAGCTGTATAGCCAGAATAGAACAACGAATTCATGAATATCCGGATGAGGCGGCTGAAATTAACGGCGTTGTCGAGGATCTTTCTAACGGGATTAAAAATCTAAAACTTCGAAGCTGGCTGCTACAAAAAGACAGACATCCGGTTGTATTTCAGACGCTGATGTTGGTGCTTCTTACTCCAATTCACATATATGGTTTGCTGAATAGCTACTTGCCATATAAACTGCCGGTCTGGCTGGTTGAACGAAAGGTCAAAGACCAAAAATTTCATGCTTCGATAAAGGTAATTGCAGGAGCACTGATGTTTTTGTTATTCTGGACCCTGCAAACGATAGTAGTTTTTTCTTTTTCAGCTCATTGTCTTTGGGTCCTTTACGTCGTATCACTACCACTCTCTGCATTCACCAGCTACTTTTTTTGGATTCAGCTACTGAAATTGAAGGGGAAGCGGAGGTACAACAACTACATGTCTGACAACGACCTGCGAGCAATGGATCTGCGCAAACAGTACAACCGGATCAAGGATTATTTGAATTTGATCTATGACAAGAAATGAACAGTTGAACATTTTTGGGGCACAAAAAAAGGGGATACGATCCCCCTTTTAAGCTTTTGTTAGGCGCGTATTACATCGAACCCTTAGCAATCTTTGCTCCAATTGCTGCATATCTAGTAGCTTGATCAGCAGTTAGATCTCCGGCATTTCCCAATTTTTGGGTCCATTCTGCCGCTTTAAGGCCCATTGAAGCCATTTCTGTTGCAGCCGTCACGTCGGTAGGGTCTGCTTTTACTTTTTTAAGGCCCTCATCATTACAAATCATAAGTGCGGCAGCACCATCTGTTATTTGACTAGCATTACCAGCAGTGATGACTCCACCCTCAGTCACTGGATTAAGGCCTGAAAGAGCTTCAAGACTTGCATCATATCTTATGCCCTCATCATTAAGAACCATATCAGTTTTACCTTCTGCATTTTTAGCTTGGACTGGAAGGATCTCTCTATCAAAATAATTACCCTCAACAGCTGCAGCTGCTTTTT
>JAAZYJ010000425.1 GCA_014239715.1 Flavobacteriales bacterium | reverse complement strand
TGAAACATCTGATTCACTTCAATGCCTGTATCAGATCTAAATATCTTTGTTCCAGTCCCAATCGTCATCTCCTTATGGATTTGCATTTCATTCAGTAAGATCAACCAATCCGGATTAGTGATAACAGGAAGGTCTGCCGCGGAAGGAGCACTCATAAATATAGTGTCACTTTTCACAGAATTTATATTAGCCAGCCACAGATGTAATGCGGCGCCAATGTTTCCGTTGGACATACTGTGGTACCTCCTCAATAGCTGATTGATCTGTCTTTTGTTCATTTGTTCGAAGCTCTTACCTTCCAGCACCAATTTCATACCCCCCGAATGATGCCTGTGTAAAATTTCTTTGATCGACGTTTTTAACGATACTGGCGACACAACTATAGTCGATTGCAGTACACTATCAAATGAAGTCAATTTTTTGGCATACTTATAAAATTCGATACCACAGGTCAAACAAATTCTCAATTTGTCTCCGTACGTTCTTATGAAATCAAGTAATTCTTCAAAAGCCTCGTTATCTGACCCCTTCAGGAACCACAGCTCAATATCCTTGAAATGAATTCGATCTCCAGGGTTCAGTTTTGTTTTATACTCAGGCCAATTCTGCACTTCTGCACTTGAGAGCATTGCTTTTTCCCATCCTTCTTTACTTATTTCCTCAAATCGCGCAGGCCCATTTACAACATAGTAGTTCCCGCTATCGCTACTCGCTGCCAAAGATTCGCCGATAGATGCATATCCTGATCCTGCATTACCCGTGATCAGAATTGCTCCATCCATCCCGGCCGCATGTCGGTCCATCGCTAATTCAAACTGCTGCTCCTCTTTGCTTTTATTTCCTTCACCCACTGTCAGCATTCCGTGCCGACCAAGAAAAAGTTGTTTGTAATAGAACGGCAGCGTATCCTCCACATCTGGCAAAATAGTGATCCGGTCAACAAAGTTTCTAACCTCAGAATGAAGATTCTGATTGGGTTCATTTCTTATATTGAACTGAGCATATGCCAACTCTTCCCTCTTATTGAGGTAACCTTTGGCCATTTTCACATATACGTTCTCAAGCAAATCAGTGAAATATCTAAAAGAATTCCTCCATCCGTTTTTTGTTGTTTCCCTTTTCACGTATCGATCAAATTTGTTAGCCCTTGTGATCAACGTTTTAGAATCTAAAAGTTCATCGATCTGAACCAGGCTACTTCTGATATCGGAAGTAAGTTTTTCCTGTAACAGATCGATCTTACTGTCCCAGTTGGACAGCTCTTCCTTCGTTTTTTGCAATACTTCCTTCACCTGCACACTTGTCACCTCATGGTTCTGACAAGTATATGTAACCAGCTTTGCACTGTTTTCGATCTTTAGTTTGAGTTTTTGAGTTTCACTGGCAATTGCTGAAACATTGTGTTCGATTTCTTCAGACAATTTTGATTCTAAAAGAAATTCAATCAACTCTTTTAACTTTATAGTTGACTTTCTCATATTAGCAAAGTTTGCTCCATCAGAATCCAGACCCTGCACATCCACTACTTCCAGAATTTCAGGCAATTCAGCGGAAATTTTTTCGATCAATTTTATATTGATGTTGATGATCTCTTCGTAAGCAAATCTACCTACAGAATTAAATTCAACGCTTCCCAAATCATGCAGGTCCTGTGCGGAATTGATACCATCCATTACTTTCTGAAAAGAGCCCATGTCGAACTTCAATTTCATAAAAATGCCCACTTCCAGTCTGGCAATGCTTCTTTCTACAATTGGTTTTACACTTGACTTGATCCTTTGCAGTTGATAATCCAATAATAAATTATTGTGCATCAAATTTTGAAAATCGAGCCACTTTACTGGAAATCGGCTAATTGACAGCAGATCAGATTTCAATTTAGCCGTCGATCGATTTTCCACCCTTTCTTCCAGTCTGTAGTTAACATCAACCCGATTTGTATCATTGATTAACGTATTAACATATTTCGCTGTCAGTTCGTTCATGCTCATCGCCAGCATCTTAGGATATTCACCCAGACCTTCAATAAACGACTGCATACGATCGTCAAACTCCAGCAATAACCTTTGCATATCCTTTTCAGTTACCGGATCAGGGAGCTTATCAATTTCTATATTGAAATCCTGATAAAGTACTTTGAGCTCATCTATGACTCTGCAGCCCGCTGCAGCATAATGATTGACCTTAATTTTCAAGCTTGGAATTAACCAATACTCGTATCTGTTAATACAAAGTTCTTTAAACCTGATCTTAACCCTTGGTTTTATACCAATTGAGGAAAGCCTTCTCTTTGCCTTCTTAGCCCTTGTTATTCGAGGATCTTCATCTATGACGGGTATGAGCTCTGATTGATCTAAGTCTCTGACTATACGTAATTCGAGCTTATCCAATATTGACTTGTGGTCTATTATCAGCTTTTCCAGACTTTCTGAAATAATTCTGGCAGCAGGAACCAGCTGTTCGCGAGCCAGGTCATCAATGGTTTCTTTAAAAAGCTGTGCAATATCCTTTTTGATTTGCGACCTCACCCCCTTATGACCAATGGTTCCAAACTTAATCTGATCCATCAAATAACTCATTTTGCCGGTGTATACCGATTGGATTCCCTTATAGCCGTTAATGGAGTACTTTGTGTTGATCTCGCTGAAGCCATTAACGATAAGATCAATTTCTCTCTGTACAGAAGGCATTGCGGAACTTCCTATTTCAATATTACGCGTCCAGCTGAAGGACATTTCATGTTCGCTCTCCTGATTAAAAGCGTCAATTTTTTTAAGGTCTATCAACAGCTCATCGAAATGAGATGAAGCTCTTACTAAAAGGGTTGATCCAATGACGCCAACCAGATCATCGGTCGATCTTACAAACTCATTTTCTTTTCCCTTCTCCATTTCGGGTATGGGCAAGAATACAAGATCAGCGTCGAATGAATGTGCCTTTACAATTTCGTAATGGGGTTTGTTCTCTACTGTATTGTTGATGACTTTTATGGAAGCTGTAATTCTAAGCTCAGCCAATAGGTCTTCAATTTGTTCTTCAACAGCCAAGCGCTGCTCATTCTGATTGTTGATCATTAACACCCTAAACTGCGCATTCCTCCAATTGTTAGAAGTCTGAACAAGCTTAACCAGACTCAGCATAAATTCACATTCCTTTGAGAAGCTGCTCCACCAAAGATCAATCTTAGCGTAATTTCCAAAACCTCTCTTTTGGTCATAATCAAGGTACAGTACATTGTAATCCAATTCAGAAAGTCTGGTAGTCATTTCAGAGAACAAAACGGGATCAGTCGTATTTCGTCCCCACCCCATCAATACCGTGTTTGGGTCAATGCCGGAAAATCCATACGTAGAAGCGATCATCTCGACACCTTTGAAGATATTACTGCACTCCTGACGCCGAGCGAATATTCCCTGCTCAATAACTTCGTTGTCTCTAACAGATTGCAGGTGTTTTGGAAACAACACCTTTGAGTCAGGAGTTTCGATCAAATCAAAATTTGATATCATACCCAATCTTCCGGCAAGCACCTTGGAGAACTCGATCAAATGTGGGCGGTCATCTGTTTCGCCAGAAAAAAGAAGGATATTCGGTTCCCAGCTTCTCTTATGCATTTCCTTTTGATCCATTCGTTTCAGACCGGCTTTTACCACCGATGACCAAACAGACTGCCATACATCTCCGGAACCCAGCGTCAGCTGTTTTCGTGTAAGAAAAACAAATATCCCCCCAATTACAATCAAGGCGGCAACCATAGCCGCAACATTCAACATGACCATAACATAGCCCGTTGCAATGAAGCCAATTAACCCAAACCACTTAGAAATCTTAAATGAAGGCAGGTAATCTGAGCTTGCCCAGGTTTCAAGAAATTGGGCAAGATTAATAAATCCATAAGCCGCTAGAAAAAACATGGAAACGATCTCTGCTATTGTATTTAATTCACCGATCAATATTCCTGCTTCAGCAATTAAAAAAGTAAGAACCAGGGCATTTCTGGGTTCATTTTCTGCACCAACGCCTTTAGCAAATATTCTAGGCCCGATCTTATCCATCGACATCGCTTGTAGAATTCTGGGAGCACCTAACAGACTGCCTATAGCGGAAGATAGTGTAGCACCCCATATTCCGGCTACCACCAGAAACGGTATCCACGCATATTTCTTCAAGGCATTATCATCCGTGATCAAAACATCTTCCGGTATGCTAAAAGCAATGAACACTGCCAAGGCCATATAAATTATAAGCCCTGTTGCAATAGACAATATCGTACCATTGGGAATGGATTTTTTCGGATCTTTCAGGTCCCCTGACATGGCTACACCTGCCGTAAATCCAGTTACAGCAGGGAAAAATATAGCAAACAAATTGAACCAACCACTTTCGGTTTTCTCAGCAAGCAACATAGGGTCTACAGGTGCGGTATTGGACCAATCACCTCCGAAGATCGATACTAAAGAAAGTACAATTGCCGCCAAAATAAAAAATTGAACTTTTAACGCAATGTTGGTACTGATATAAGCAATCACTGCTATAAGCAACAATGCACAAGTCGCTACAACCCTGATCAAATTGAGCATGGATAGCCCAAACAATGAAGAAGAGCTGTCAAATGCTCCGATAACGTCTATAAAAGACTCGGAAAAACCAACGAGGTACAAAGAAATTGCCAATGCTGTTCCAACAAATAAGGTGATCCCGATCGCGCCACCGATAGGCAGCCCCAGACTTCTCGAAAGTATATAGTAGATCCCGCCCGCTTCAATTTTCCGATCGGTAGAGATGGATGCCACGCCTAATCCGGTTGTAATCGATATCACATGCGCTGTCAGAACTATACCGATCGTACTCCACATTCCGGCATTACCCACAACGTAGCCCATTCTCAGGTACATTATAACACCAAGAATGGTCAATACAGAGGGAGTATATACCCCCGCAAAAGTTCCAAATTTCCTTATAGCTGCGCTCATAACAAAATCAACTTCTTTAGACGCAATCTAGCCGAAAAGGTTATACATTTATTCTATTGCCCGATTGGGTAGTCTAAATTGGTAATCAAAGTTAAGAGTATGCAGGAAGAGATGAAACACTTTTTTCATGATCTCAATGTAGTTGAGCTTTCAAGTGTTCTTGCAGGCCCTGCGGTAGGCATGTTTTTCGCCGAATTAGGTGCAAACGTGATTAAAATAGAAAATAAAACCACAAATGGCGATGTAACAAGAAATTGGATCACCGAATCTGATCATCAAAGTGTTTCTTCCTATTTCGCATCAATTAATTACGGCAAAGAACACCTCTTTTTGGATCTGACACAGCATGAGGATAAAACAAGATTGAGTGAACTTATCCGAAAGTCTGATGTTGTCATTACCAATATGAAACAGGGAGATGATGTTAAACTTGGTCTGACATGTGATTATTTCAAGTCAATAAAGGACGATATCATTCAATGTCAGCTTTACGGTTTTGAGTCGGAAAAAAGCCGACCAGCTTTCGATGCTGTGCTTCAGGCAGAAACAGGTTTCATGTATATGAACGGTCAACCCACTTCTCCACCAACCAAATTTCCAGTGGCTTTTATCGATATGGTTGCTGCGCATCAAATGAAAGAAGCCATATTGATCGCTCTTCTAAAACGTGAAAAAACAGGTGCGGGAAGCTATATTGAAGTTACTCTTGAAGAAGCAGGGATTGCTTCATTGGTAAATCAAGCAACAAACTGGCTGATGAACAAACAAATTCCTGAAAGAACAGGCTCCCTACACCCAAGTATTGCTCCTTATGGAGAAACCTATAAATGTAATGATGATAAATGGCTGGTATTAGCCGTTGGAAATGATCGGCAATTTGCATCACTAATGAAGGTTTTAAGCTTAGATCATTTAACTACACATTCTGATTATTCAACTAACGCCGATAGGGTATTGCATAGAATTGCACTGAATAAAATATTAGAAAGGTCATTTCGATCAGAAGACAGAGCAGACGTGTGCGCTCGTTTAAAGAGTGCAGGAGTGCCCGTTGGTGAAGTAAAAACTATGAAAGAAGTCTTCGAAGGTTCAACCGCCAAGAAAATGGTTCTGGAAGAAGAAATTGAAGGCGCTAAGACACTTCGTCCGAGTTCAATTGGTTTTCGCTTTCTTGCTTAGCATGTTCCGCTTTCTTTTGATGCTTTGCCAGCTGTTTTTTGATCAATCGTATCAGGTCTTTACTCTCCTCCTTGGCGAGTTGCCTACCAAATTTGTGTTGCTTGTCTCTATAGCTGAATCGTATTCTCTCTCCGCCAATAAACCAAAATGAGTCTTCAATATTTACAGTCAAAGACTTACTAGATAATTCTTCAGCTATAAGTGGCCCCATATCTTCAACATGAAATCGAGTTGCTTTACCAAACCTTCCAACAGAACATTTGTAGGTAAATTCATCCTCATCTACCTTAATATATTCCATGCCCCATTTTCTCCAAAGAAAGACTCTTGATATCCTGTATTCAAAGTATAGCCAGAATGAAACGAACACGAATAAGCCGATCTGCATTTTCTCATCATGATCTCCCGCTATCAACTCGTATATCAGGTAAGCGCCACAAGCTGTCCAGCAAAGAATCCAAAAAAACAGAACCGTTTCCTTCCAGCGATCAATTTTCGAAGAAATAACCACAGAGGTGCTGTCGCCATGGTCAAAAAAGCTAATTCTTTCCGAAATGTATTTCTCACGTTTCATTGATGCTACAAAAGTATAATGTTCTTAGAATACGACCTTATGTTTCCTAGTGTAATAACAACAACTACCCACATAAATTCAGTTTTGTTTAACTTTAGGCATATTTTTTGTCAAAGTACACTTGATTTAATTGTTTAGAAATGAAAAAAGCTACAGTCTTTGCCCTTATATTATTGGCACTTTTACCACTAAAAAATGTCGCTCAAGAATACGCTGATCTACTTTCTTTACTCGTAAGTGAAGAATACGAGAAAGTACTTAGAAAAGCAGATAGGTATAACCAAAATGACAAGACGAAAAGAGACCCTCTTCCCTATTTATATTACTCTGAAGCTGCTTATAAAATGTCGTTAGACCATAAATACCAAGAGCTTTACCCTAAATCCTATAAGTCAGCAATCAGCTATGCGATAAAGTTTAGTAAAAAGGACAAGGAACATGCTTATCAGGAGGATGCTTTTGAATATTTCGAAGAATTGAGAGTTGTAATCGGGGAAGAACTAGAAAATTACCTTGCTGAAGACACAGAGCGAGGGATTAAGAAAGGCTTGAGCCTTGTAAAGAAAATGTCCGGGTTCAGTCCGAACGACAGAGGCGTAGTGCTGACCAGATCATTACTGGAGATTTTATCAGGAAACAAGTCGGAGGGTCGAAAGATGCTCGTACAAGCATGGAAAGGGGTCGAAGAAGTTGGGAGCGAGAATTTAAAGTTTGAAGAAATGAGTGAACAAACCCAGTATAACCTCAGGTTTGGGTTAATGCAATATGCTACCTATGCGAAAAAAAGTGATATTGTCAAGGCGCAAAATATAATTGCTTTCGGTCATCAGTATTTCTACGGGGAAAACGAAGATTACCAAAAAGACTATTCTGAAGATTACAAAGAGCTGTACGACGAAATACACAATTAATTCATAGCTCTTCAATAAAGGATCGTATTTGCTTGTAAACATACCCTAAATCCTCTTGCTTGATACAGTATGGAGGCATTACGATCAATACGTTTCCCAACGGACGCATAATGATCCCCCGTTCTAAAAAATAGTCATAGGCTTTTGTGCCCAGATCACTATAATAACCGGAATTTTCCGTAGTACTGAGCTCTATTGCCAGTATTGCACCTTGTTGTCTTGCCTCAATGACCTTTGAATGCCGGGAGATCTCTGTTCGGAAATCGGTCTGCCAATCAACCAAACGAATAAGCTCTTCCTGCACTTGCTCAGATTCAAGTAAATCCAGATTTGCACATGCGAC
>JAAZYJ010000423.1 GCA_014239715.1 Flavobacteriales bacterium | reverse complement strand
CTCAGCGCGTGTTGATCGGTTTTGCTGGTTACTTACAAATATCGGATCACTGAAATTTTGCTCGAACTACAGAGTGGCATTACCTTTTCCGGGTATGCATACAAAGTTGCGTAGCATTGGTCTTCGGTTTCGTAAGTCTCTTCAACTTCGCCAAGCGACGATAAATTTACATCCGCCCCCTGGTTGAATCCGATATAGAATTTGCACTGAACCGGGTCTATTGTTTCTGCGGTGCCAATGGCTTTCTTGTATTCATATTTGTAATTGTACCTATACGCTGAAATGTCGCTTAACACGGCTGATGACGTAGGGTATCTGCCGGCGCCTTTTCCGTATAAAAACTGTTCATCTGACAATTGACCGCCAATCAATATCCCGTTGAATTCATTGTCGGTCAGTCTTAGTGGGTGGAACTTGGGTAGAAAAGTGGGCAACACCGAGACTTCCTCTATTGTCCCTTCCTCATCTACTTTGCAAGTCGCGATCAACTTGATAACAAGCCCTTTTTCCTTTGCGTAGTTGATGTCAAATTTTGTGATCGAATTGATGCCTTTAACCGAGATATTGCGATCATCTACGAGCTTTCCAAAAGCATGTAGAGAAATGATCTTGAGTTTGTTTCGTGCGTCCCAGCCTTCCACGTCAAGACCGGGGTTGCTTTCGGCGAAGCCCAGGTCTTGCGCCTTCTGCAGGGCAACGTCATAGCTTAGATCGTGTTTGGCCATTTGTGTGAGTATGAAATTGGTGGACCCGTTAACAATACCTGTCACACTTGTTATAAGATCGTTGTCGAAATATTCTTCAAGATTTCTAATTACCGGCACGCTGCCGCAAACTGAAGCTTCGTAAAGAAATGAAACTTTGTTTTTTTCAGCCGTTTCAATTAGCAAAAGAAGATGATCGCTGATCATCTTCTTGTTGGCACTAATAACTGACTTTCCATTATTCATGGCCTCCAGAACAATTGGCAGAGCAGCTTCTGAATCATCTATTAATTCTACTACTAGATCAATAGTATGATCCTGCAGTATTTCGTTAGCATCTGTTGTGAAAAGTGACAACGGGGCGTCTCTTTTTTTATCGGGGTGTTTAATTGCAATTCTCCTGATCACAGCGCCCAATTGTGGCTTTTGAGTCAGCACTTGATAAATACCTTCACCTACAACACCAAATCCAAAGAGCCCTATATTAACATTTTTCATGATGCGCCTCCTCTTCTTTTTTACTCGAAACCCGCTCAAGTGCATTTTTGACATCAGCGATCAGGTCTTCGGCATCTTCTATGCCGCATGACAGACGGATTAAAGAATCCTGAATGCCGGATAGCAATCTGTTTTCCCTTGGAATTGAAGCATGAGTCATTTTAGAAGGTTGGCACAGCAGGCTTTTAACGCCGCCAAGACTTTCAGCCAGCTTAAAATACTTGGTGCTGTTCACAAACAGCTCTGCACTCTCCGGGGTGTCGTTTTTCAAGCTGAATGAAATTACACCGCCGAACAGGCCATTTTGCTGCACCGCTGCTATGGGGTGGTTTTTATGTGTGCGAAGCCCGGGGTAGTGCACTTTATCAACGGCTTCATGTTTTTCCAGGAAATGCGCTAATTTCAAAGCGGTTTCACACTGTCTTATCACTCTGAGGCCAAGGGTTTCGATTCCCCGGATGGTTAAAAAACAATCCCAGGGCCCCAAAACACCTCCTGAAGCATTCTGAATGAATTTTATCTTTTCAGACAATTCTTCTGTCTTTGTTACAACCAGTCCGGCTAACAGATCAGAATGTCCGCCCAGGTACTTGGTACCACTATGGATCACAATATCGGCGCCGATCTCCAGCGGGGTTTGGCTCACGGGGCTAGCGAATGTATTATCAACTACCAGGTAAGCATTGATAGATCCTGCAATTTTTGATATCCTCTGGATGTCACTGATCTTGAGTGTCGGATTTGTTGGGGATTCGATCCAGATCATTCTGGTTTTGCCGTTTACATGTTCAAGGATGTTCTCTGCATCCGTTGTGTCCACATAGTGGATCTTGATTCCCAGCTTTTCATACACATGTGTAAATAGGCGATAAGCCCCTCCGTAGATGTCGTCAACGGCTATGATCTCGTCTCCCTGTGAAAGAAGTTTGGCTACAGCGTCAATGGCTGCCAGACCGGTTGCAAAGGCAAAGGCGCTTCGGCCCCCTTCCAGTTTAGCGACTAAATTTTCAAGTGCTTTTCGTGTTGGGTTTCCTGTGCGGGCATAGTCATACCCCTTGTTTACGCCGGGGGCCTCCTGTACAAAAGTTGAGGTTTGGTAAACGGGCACCGAAATAGATCCGGTAAGCTCGTCAATTGGTACGGCGTGAATAATGTCTGTAATACTGCTCATTTTAATAGTTTTTAAATTGTTAAACATGAAAACTTATCGCGAGCAGCTTCAGGAAGAGCCACAAAAAAAGGCTCTCCTGATAAGCAGAAGAGCCTTGTATATATAGTTAAATATTATAGACTATTTTCCAACCTATCTTTCCCTGAAATAATTCAGAGATGGAGTTAGCACCTTTTCTACAAAGTAGAAGGTTGCTAAAGCGTCATCGGGCCAATTCCCTCGGCTTTTCTTGATAAGAATTTTTAAAGAACGTTTTTTCTTTTCGGCTGCGAATGTAATCGATAATTTTTAATCGCATCCGTTTTTCTGTTATATTTTTTACCTCGTTGCTAATAAATCAGTGAAGCGGAACCAACGGTGCAGCTTGCGAGTGCATTCATTGTTCATTCGCTGTGGTGGTATTTTTGATTGACTGCTTTAACCAACAAATTACAGATCAAACCGCCGAATTAGTGGGTTTTATAAATTCTGGCCGTTGCTTTTCTGGTTTTAACCAGATAGAGCCCGGAAGTCAGGCGGCTCAAGTCAAATATTTTGTTGTTGCCTGAAACAGAAATCACATCAGTGAGCTCAGTAACGTCCCGCCCAAGAGCGGTATAGAACCTTGTATAGGCCAAGTCCTCACTATTTCCAATCACCGTGATTAGACCATTAGTTGGGTTGGGATAGATTGAAGTCAATTGCCCATTGATTGACTCTTTAGTTCCAAGCCCTGTGGTGTTGCCGTAAAATCCTTGTGTTACAAAATTACCGGGGGCATTTGTATTGACAAACTCAAACTGTGCATCTCCTGAAGCGCTCGAGCCTGTAAAGAAGTAGAATGAAAAGTGTTGTGTTGAATTTGGCGGTATCTGCAGCGTATAGTTGCTTACATTGGCTCCTAAACATACATTTAAGCACATGGCTGAAGTCCAGCTTGGGTCCGGCAAATTATTACTTACTCTCGTTAACTCAATAATTACATCATCTACCAGATCTGTGTTGGTAAACGTTCCTCCGAGAGTCAGAATGTCGCCGGGGTTTCCGTAAGCAACACTATCATTTCCGTCTAAAGCAAATGTAAATGTGCCGTTTGTCCCATTCGAACCTGAAGTGCTGCCAAACAATACTGAATCCAGATCATTAACAATGCTGATCGGGAACTTATCAAACCAGCAGTGCTTTAATACAATTATTCCATTGCTGTCAATCAAATAAGCGTTATTAGGAGCAGGGCCAAAGTAGTCGAGAAACTCGTTACACGGTCCGTCGATAAGAGTTGGTGCAAGTAAAGTTAGGTCCGCATTCATAGTGTCTATCAGCATTTTTCTTTCGCCGTATGTTGTTGGCTGGTCATATAAAATTCCTTGTGAAGTATTGGCTGCGCCTGGATTAACGTATCCGAAATACAAGCTCGTATCCGTAGCTGGATGCGCTTCCATTTGATATACAACATAAGTATCAACATCAGCGGAATAAGAAGTTACCACAGAATTGATAATGGGCACTTTGTTTCTGAAAACCGGACAAGTATAGCTGCCCGAAATAAGCAAGGTGTACTTTCCCGGAACCAAGTTGTTGGATAGTGTAAAAGCATTGTTGGCCATGTCGTAAAGAGTGAAGTCAGGCATGGTGTCGCCAACTTCGGGCCCCGGCAAGCAAAACCCGGTGCTGTCAATAGTGACGGGGTAATAACAAATCTCACTTGTATCCATGGGCTGGGTGAATTGGCCTATTGATGGCCATAAGATTTGTGCATTTACAGATTGAAAAGTCAGAAAAGATAAAGCGACAAATAAAAGGGTTGTTTTCATTTCAATAATATTATAGTGGTAAGACTCATTGACTTATCAATGGTTTAATTTCCAATCTTAATTCCAAAATAGCCAATAGTTTTAGAAGCAATTAAAGTAGTGTGCTTGTTATTCAAATAGTCATTTAATAATTTGGTTAACTTGAAGTCTGTATATAAATGGATAAATACGAAAAATTAAGGTCCCTACATCTACTTTTTAAAGATGGTGTCCTGACAGAGGAGGAGTACGCAATTGAAAAAAACAAATTAATGCGTGGGTCTTCAATGACGATCAATGATATGTATTCTTCTGCTGAATCCATAGACGATCAGGGTAGGGCACAACCTTCAGGGCCAACAATTATTCGCCCTCAATCGCATCAGGGCCCTCCGGTTCAAAACACGATCATTTATCCCCCTCCAACGCAAAACAAAAGGGCAAATGGAGTGGCAATAACCGGCTTTATATTTACGCTAATTGGAATTATTCCCTACGCAAGTTTAGTTTTTACGCCGGTGGGGGTCATCCTTTGCTTTATCGGTGTCGCTTTAAATGGGAAAAAATACAAGAAGGGTCTGGCTATAGCTGGATTGGTTATCAGCCTGTTGACCCTCTGTTTTTGGGTGCTGGTCGTTTTTACTGTTTACAATTACTCCTTGGATCGCGGTTTCAATTTTTATTGAGCCATTCCCCTTTGTTTGAGGCCAATTTCTTTCAAATATATTATCGGTAATCTCCATGAGTTTGCTCGTCCACACCCCCGAATTCATGTCAAAAAGGCAACCGTCGGCAATGTTGTACCGTCAAATAGGAAACTACTTTACACATGAAATATCTGCTCCCTCTTATTGTTGCGTTTTCACTTATCTCTTGTAACAAAAATGGGCCACTAGAATCCCAGCCTGCATCACCGTCCTTAAAATCCGTTACATACAAGATCAATTGCGATGATTGCTTTGT
>JAAZYJ010000376.1 GCA_014239715.1 Flavobacteriales bacterium | reverse complement strand
GTATTTATGCCCTAGCTCCTCGAATATTTTCAGACTTCTATCGAAATTGTCAATGGCTTTTTCATAGCTGCCATTGGCATTGTTATCAAGATCGCCCAGCTTTTTGTAAACGGTTCCCGTGTTGACCAGGCCACTGGCAATACCAAATTTGTTCTCCAGCTCTTCATTTATTCTCAGACTTCGGGTAAAATAGTCAAGCGTTCTGGTAAAGTCTAACTGCTCCCAATGAATGATCCCGATGCTCATTAGTGAGCCGGCAATTCCTTTTTTGTTGCCGAGCTCCTCGTATATTTTTAAGTTCCCGGTGTATTGTTCTATGGCTTTTGCATGATTGCCCAGCTTTTTATGAACCTTTCCGATGCTTCCGGAAGCACTTGCAACCGCTAATTTATTCCCGAGGGTTTTGTATAGCTTTATTGCCTTTTCATACTGTGCCATGGATCGGGTATAGTCGGCTTTGAAATAATAAGAATCTCCTTGTGTGCTTAATGCTTGTGCCATCCATTTTTTATTACCTGTGGCATCAGCAAGGTCGTATTGCATACCGGCAAGATGCAAACTGCTGTCGGGCTTAGAATTCAAATAAATCTCTCTGGCAATGGTATTGATCGCTTGCAGCCGGAGGGTATCTTGCTGAGCAGTGTCGTTCCACACCGACCACAGAGAATCTAGATTTGCCTGCACTTTGGAGCTAACCCCAACTAAGAGTAATATGAAAAATATAGTAGGTTTAAGCACAAGATAAAGATAGAAAAATTACACCCGAACCCCCATCACGCAAACGTCATCGATCTGCTCAAAATTTCCTTTCCAACGATCGAATTCTTCCTTGATAAGTTGGTGCTGGAGATCCATGTCTTTGTCCTTGATACTGAGCAAAAAGCGCCTGAAATTGGAGGATTTGTATTTCTTTCCGTTTTTCCCACCAAACTGATCCGAAAATCCGTCTGAAAAAAGATACATGGTGTCCCCTTCATTCAGCTGGAGTTCAAGTTGGTTAAAGGGCTCCCTGATCGGATACATACCCACGGGTTGATCATCTGCTTTTAGGACCTCTATTTCTTGACTATCCTTACGGATGATCCACAATGGATTGTTAGCCCCTGCCCATTTTATCTTTCCGGTATTCTGATGAAGTGCACACAAAGAAATGTCCATTCCGTCCATGATCCGTTTTTCAGAACGTTTAAATCGCTGGATCACTAAATCCCTAGTGCGGTTTAAGATGGCAGCGGGTTCGTAAATTTCTTCTTCTAAAAGAGCCTTAGTTAGTGCATTGGAGCAAACCACCGACACCATCGCGCCGGGAACACCGTGGCCTGTACAATCCGCCGCAGCAAAATACGTCCATTCATGAATAGTTTCCACCCAGTAAAAGTCGCCTGCTACGATATCTTTGGGCCGATAAAATATAAACGATTTAGGCAGACAGTTGTTCAGGATCTTTTCAGTGGGAAGTGTGGCCTCTTGTAATCCTTTAGCATATTGGATCGAGTCTACTATTTGTTGATTCTTCTCTTCTACCAGGCTCTTCTGGTCTTCGATAACTTTTTTCTGTTTTCTTGTAGTTCGTAAGCGATTGAAAATCAGGAATGCAATAAGAAGCACTAAAGCCAGGCCGCCGGCTGCAGCGTATAGTTTTAGCTGCTGCCTTTTCTCTCTTTCTGCTGATATGTTAAGCTCTTCCTGGTGCGTTGCAGCCGCCAGAGCTTTCTCTTTTTCATATTGATGCTCATACTCAATTTTGATTGCAGTTTCTTTGTTTTCTTTGCTGTTTATGCTGTCGTTCATTTGTAAGAAAAGCTCGTGCATTTTTAATGCTTGATCGAGCTGCCCACTTGCTTTATATGCGTTGTAAAGAACATCACTTGCATTTCTTATGGATAAAACGGTGTTAGCCTCTTGTGCAAGATCCAATCCCTTTTCGCCCCAATCAATTGCGTCTTGGATATTGCCATTATAGTAATGGATGGAACTTATATTCGTATAGGAAATGGCCAAAACCTCCTTATTTCCGATTTCCTTGCTAACTTGAATACTTTTCTCATAAAATTCAAATGCCTTGTCCATTTCTTCTTTCATCTGGTACATGGTGCCTATACTTGAATAGAGAATTGCTAAGCCCCAATTGTCTTGCGCTTCTTTAGTTAACGGCATTGCGTACAGGTAATTTTCCAGAGCCAGATCGATTTTCCCTTGTTGTTCGTACAACTCGGCGTAGCCTTGATATAAACTGGATATAGCCCGTTTATCTTTGGCATCATTCAGGTAGCTGGAGCATTTGTCCAAATGTGTCAAAGCTCTTTCATAGTTCTCAAGAGTTGTATAAATGCTGGCAATATTGGAATTGACGATCATGAGCGCCCGAACATCCCCAAGCTCTTCCTTAATTTTAAGACATTGTTCAAAATAATGAAGCGTTTTAAGATAATTTCCTCGCTTGAAATAGATTAATCCAATATCGTTCATTGTATTCGCCTGTCCTGATAGATCATTGGCTTTACCAGAGAAAGTAAGGCTCTTGTTAAAATGCTCCAACGCCTTTTCATATTGGCTTTGCTCAAGACAAAGGTTGCCCAATGAGTGGTACATTGCTCCTTGCCCTTTCGCATCTTTGATCTCTTCATAAATCGCTAATGCTTTAGAACAGTATGCTCTTACATTCTTATAATCTCGTTTATGGTGAAAGCTCCTGCCCATACATCTAAAGGCCTGTGCTATCCATTTTTTATGTTCTGTTTGTTGGGCGAGCTCTTTCATCAGCTGTGCATAATGCATTGCACTGTCGAACAGCTCCCAGCCATTTCGCATCAGCAAAATTTCATTGATAGCTTCTAACCGATTGGTGTCCACTTCATCCTCATTGTTCCAGACAGACCAAAGAGAATCGAGGTTGTCTTTCGCAGTGGAGCTAAGACCAATAAATAGAGCTGCGAAAAACAAAAAAGACTTGGCCATAATTAAATATAGGGAAATTCCGTGCGTGCCTAAGCACACATCTAAATTAAAAATGATCAAAAATTAGCATCTAATCCTAGTCATTCCGGATGGTACACCCGTACTGCATTTTTTTAATCTCTATTCGTTAAGGTCCGTTCTTTACCGTCATTCTGCCGTCTTCAAGACTTTCATCCACGAACGGGTTTCCCGGGATCTCAATGAAATCGGCATTTGCAGTAACATCCATGCCACCGTATTTGGACCGCTCCTCGTTATCCATCATCTTCTTCATGTCAAATTCAAATTTACCATCCTTACAGTATGCCTTATGATCGTTGGACGAGAGTAGTTTGTCCTTATTGTCAAAACATTCTAAGTGAATTTCGCATTCCATGTTGTCTCCGGTGGAAGCTTTGCTGACCACTTTGTGTTTTGCTTTGCCGGTAACTTTATCGTTGTCGTCGTAGCTGGTAATGGCTGAAAAGGACAATTCCTCAATCCATTTTTGCGATGGT
>JAAZYJ010000177.1 GCA_014239715.1 Flavobacteriales bacterium | reverse complement strand
GTTTAAAAGAATCTCCTTCTTTCCACTTGCGTAGCATCATCGGAAATTGGATCTTGGCAGCGTCTACACTTACCTTATTTTTAGAAGAATTCTCTATGTGCGACCCCTCTTTTTCTGTTATTATGAAGCTTAGATCAACACAGTGAAAATCATCCATTGATGGGATATTGTATTGGTGCCGGTTTTCTTCTTCGCGCTGTTTAATTTCAAAGGCATCTCTATTCACATGAATTCTGTGATCCTCAGATGCAAAAATTGACCCAACGTTTGCATTTCTCAGGTTTTCCAGCTGTGTTGCGTTAAAACCGTAGTTTTCCAGAAAGCGGTGCTGATAGTAATAAGGGACGCTAGAAAACCAATCTTTGGGAACTTTCCTTATGTTAATTTCATTAAAATACTGCTCCATACCCTCATCCAGAGCTTCCTGCGCGCTCGCAATTCTTCGGCTGTTCTTAAGAAACACATCATGAAGCTCAGGTCTTAGCTCCTTCAGTAAAGGGATCAGGTGATGGCGGATCTTGTTTCTTGCATATTTGTAATCGTGATTCGACGAGTCTTCCCTATATTCCATTTCCAGATAGTTGGCATACATTTCCACATCATTCTTGGTTAGTTCAAGCATTGGCCTAAGCCGGTTCCCGTTCAATTTTCTGATCCCGACCAATCCTTTCACACCGGTGCCGCGGAGAAAATTGATAAAAAAACTTTCGATCTGATCATCCAAATGGTGGGCCAATAGCAAGAAATCAAGCGATCTTTCGGATATCAGCTCGTCAAACCAGGAGAATCTCAACCTTCTTGCTGTCATTTGCACTGACTCCCCTTTTTGTTTTTCCGTTTCGACATTGAATTTCTTTGTGTGCATAGGTATTCCCAGATCAGCGCAATAATCTGTCAAGAACTTTTGATCCGAATCTGATTCATAGCCCCTTAGCTGGAAATTACAATGTGCAACCTCGATATCAATCCTGAGTGTAACACACACATTCAGTAAAGCCATTGAGTCTATCCCGGCACTTACTGCCAACAAAAACTTTCTGGACGCAAAGTCCGGCGCGACTTCCGAAATGCTTTCTTTTATTTTCCGAACTACCTTATGCATTTTTCTATTGCCAATATAAGTGCATTTGCCTTAAGTTTCGTTTCCTCATATTCATCTTCCGGAACTGACTTGCTGGTAATAGCTCCGCCAACCATAGCCGAAAGACACTTTATTTCCGAATCTAAGATAATGGAGCGGATCACTACATTAAAGTCAAAATCGTTGTTAGGGTCGAAATAACCAATCGAGCCTGAATACAGGCCTCTTTTTGTTGCTTCGTATTTCTCGATCAGCTTCATAGCGCGAACTTTTGGAGCGCCTGTCATTGAGCCCATAGGGAAACAAGCAAGCACAACGTCCAGATTGTTCTGTTCTTCATCGATTTCTGCAGAAACCGTAGAGATCATCTGGTACACGGTTTTAAAAGGGTATACCTTACACAGCTCATCGACTTTAACGCTATTGCTCTTTGCTATTTTAGACAGATCATTTCTCACCAGATCAACGATCATAATATTCTCACTTCGCTCTTTAGGGTCTTTTTCCAGCTGACTCTTAAGCAGCATGTCCTTTTCCTTATTGCCATCTCGTTTTACAGTCCCTTTCATCGGCTGGGAGCATATTTTATTTCTACTTCTTTTTACAAATCGCTCCGGGCTTGCACATAAAACGGAATGCTCTTTATGCTTTAGAAAAACACTGAAAGGAGCCTGTGTAAGTTCATTAAGGTACTCATAGAGCTTACATGGGTTCAGATCGGTTTTTTCCATGTAAAATTCATGACAGTAATTCACCTCATAAATATCACCATGTTGAATGTGTTCTTGTAACTGTTCTATTTTCTTGATATAGTCTTTTTTGGTTTCTTTCCATTGAATTTGATTGTCTCCTGTATCGAGCTGTTCATGTTCCCGATCTTCAAAACCAGGAAAATCTCCATAGACCACTTCTATTTCATCATTTTTAGAAATTTTGATCAAGATCTCAGGAACAAAGAACAATGCGTCAGGCATTCCCATCCGATCCTCGTTATGACTTTCCAGTTCCTCCAGCTGATTTTTGAGGTCATAACCCAAGTACCCGAATGCCCATTCCTTATCATGTCGATCAAGCCATGCTCTTAACATATCGACATCACTTCCCGTATAGCATTCAACATCTTCTCCTGCCAAAGCAATGTAGCTGGCCCCATGGTCATTGGAGTTTAAATAGCAAACTGTGCTCCACTTAAAGCAAAGCCAATTCAAACATCTCTCCGAAATTAAACTGTCC
>JAAZYJ010000421.1 GCA_014239715.1 Flavobacteriales bacterium | reverse complement strand
AGGGGGTAGGTTAGACTTTATTATTATTTGATCTTATCTGGCCCTTTAACAACGTTTTCATCGGGCACAACATCAGTTGAATCAAATCCAGTGTCAATTGTTGAGGAATCAGCCACTGTATCAGGCTCGGCATTTAGGTTTGCATCCTGGTCTGGAAGTTCAATGCCTCTTTCCAGATGCTCATTTTCCATTACTGTTTCTCCACTGCATGCAGCGAAAGACATTGTTGTTACTGCTGTTAGAATAAATAATACCTTTTTCATTTTTTTCATTTTATGTGTAGAGTAATCTTTCGCTCACTCGACACTGTTAAACAATTGATTTGTACTTTATTCACAGAATATTTTATATGTAACCCTGTAAAAATTTAATTCATCAAATTGGGTTACCTCCGCAACTGGCGGTGTATAAATGATGTTCCAGCAGAAAGTATCGACCCCAACGTTTGGCATCAATAAGTTGTCCCGGAATTTTTGCCGCCCTCCTTCGAATCTGAAATTCCGCATAAAAAAATTACCTACATTGGGTTACCTTTTCAAAACCATAGATATAAAGCGACAGAGGATAGCATGGATAGTGTAAACGAAATACCTGATGAGGCCTTAATCAGTGGTATTCAGGAAGGGAATCATCAAATGATTCATGCGCTATATAAATCACACTACCCTATGGTGCGCAAACTGGTGATAGAAAATAGTGGAAGCGAAGCTGAGGCAAAAGACGTCTATCAGGAAGCCATTATAGTGTTCTATGAAAACGTCCAGACAAAAGGGTTCAACCTTACTTGCAAGATCAGAACTTATTTATATTCTGTTAGCAGGAATATCTGGTTAAAGGAGCTAAAGAAAAGGTTACCTCAAACTAAGGACCTGAATGACCATAAGCATTTTGTAGATATCAATAGGGATTTTGATAAACACGAAGAAAAACAAAAACGATTAGACAAGATCAAAGGTGCAATGGATCAAATAGGCGAGCCTTGCAATTCTATTCTCACTTACTTCTTCTACAACCGACTTACAATGGATGAAATTGCTACGAAAATGGGATATACGAACGCAGCCAATGCTAAAACTCAGAAGTACAAATGCTTTAAAAGGTTAAAGAAGCTGGTATTTAAGGTAAAATGAGTGATGATCACAACATATCAGATCTAGACATCGAAAAATATTTTGACGGTGAGCTTTCTAAAGCCCAAGTTAACGCATTCGAAGAAAAAATGCAGGTCGACGCTTTATTTGCCAGAGAAGTAAGGGGGCATCGTCAAATACGGAAAGACCTCAGAGTTATTGGCCAAAGGATTATGCTTCTTGAATTGATGGAGCAGTCTCATCTACAAGAATATGGCAGCATTCCGTATTTAAAGTCTAAGTCAGACGACAGCGGTGTAAACAATGAAGAGGAGAAGGAACAATCGGATCATGAAGAAGCGGATGACACAGTAAAAAGAGATACAAATCGAACGAGTGTCGTATCCTTGAGGACTTTTTATTTCAGTGTTGGAGTTGCTGCTTCACTGGCTGCTATCATCACACTAGGAAGCGTTTGGGTGATTGACCAGGCAGGCAGCGATAACATCGCCTCCACATCCGGATATCAAGACCTGTTAATGGAAGAGGATGCGGAAGACGGAGAAGACACCAATATTGGCAGATTCATAAGAAAAGATGATCCTGCCACGATATCTGAAGCAACAAAAAAATATGTCGCCACTGCTTTTGCTGTAGCCAAAGATGGCTATTTCATTACCAACAATCATGTTGTAGAAGGATGTACAAGTTTAAAGCTGAAAGCGAAGGGCGAAGATGATAACTGGGTACAGTTTAATGCAAAGGTCATCTTAAACGATCACTTTTCTGATCTGGCCATGGTGAAGATAGAAGATTCCAATTTCCTGGAAATGGGCGTTCTTCCTTTTACATTTTCTTCTAAAGCCCCATTAATGGGTCAAGATGTATTTACTCTTGGATACCCGAAAAAAGATGTTGTAATGGAGCCCGGAACTATTAGTTCCACAACCGGTTTGGATGGTGACACCACTGCCTATCAGCTAGCCATGTCATTGAACAGTGGAAATAGTGGTGGGCCAATCTTTAATTCTAAAGGTGAGGTGGTTGCAGTTGTTAAGGGGAAACACAACGGAAAAGAAGGTACTGGCTATGCGGTTCGAATTGATTACATGCTTGATTTAATTGAAAAATACGAATCTGAAAACTCCGTTACTCTTAAAAAACCCAAGTACAATCAGATCCAATATAAAAGTAGAGTTAAGCAAATTAGCCACATACGACAATTTGTTTTTCTCGTCGAAGCTGAGAAATAAGCGCCCCATACTCTGTACCATAACACACTAAGGGTAGTTGTACTTAGCAAACGGATCGTATTCTGTGATTGTCAAATCTGATCGGGTACAATACAATGAGGTGAAATCTGCTGCAATAGCTCTTTCCGGTCTCGGTTTGTGAATTTTCCGGATAACAGCATCTACATTTAAAACCGATAGACTATGAAATCAATAATTACTGCTCTTAGCATCATAATTTTGACAGCAGCCTCTCCCGCTCAGGAAATAAATAACATTCAAAATAAACTACTAGAAAATCGACAAATCATCTCAGAATTAAACAAGGGGTCATGCCCACTTGGTAAAGAGTTCCTTTATATCTCTTCAGATTTCGGGAAAAGCAAGTTGAACAATGCCGACGATCTTTCTGAACTAAAAAATATGCTGATCGAAAAAGTTGAATACGTGAACACAGCCTTCGCCAGAGAGAAAAAATTTAATCAGAATAGGCTGGACACGAAACGATTGGTCCAGCTTAAAAAAGCGGCCCCTTGGTTGCTTAAAAAGGATATGGTCAACTGGACAACCTCAACACAAAATGGAGCAACTAAATTAGAAGAGGCAGAAAAGCTTTTCCACGGTTTCAGAATTACTTTCAGACCGGAATACGATGAAAAAATGGCCAAAAAAGAAGCTGATTATCTCGAAGATCTGCTGACCGGTGGTTTGCCCGTAACGGAGTATCCCGTAGTGTCGGACAGTGAGGAGCCGCACTTTTCAGAATCTTCTTCTGTTATCAGCGTGATCTCTACTTCATCCATAGGTGGAGAAGTTATCGCAAGGGACACAGTAGTGTTCTTACATGGAATCCCGGGGTTAGGGTTTAAACCTGATTCAACAATTTTCAATGTCCTAGACCGGAATGAACACTGGGAAAATAACATTATCGTGCACGACGTAACTGGTAGTATGTCTCCCTATACAGCTCAGGTCCTTCTTTGGCACAAACTGAACTTCGACCAGAAAAGAAATGTGGGCTACGTCTTTTTTAATGACGGCAACAATATGGCTGATCGAGATAAGGTATCCGGCAGTGTAGGGGGCGTCTACTTTGCAGATGGTGAGACGATCGATCAGGTAACAAAAGTGGCTAAAAAGGCCATGTTATCCGGGTATGGTGGAGACGCCCCTGAAAACAACATTGAAGCGGCCCTTCTGGGTGTGGAAAGATTTCCAAAAGCGAAGAACATTGTGATGATAGCTGACAACTGGGCCACTCCAAGAGATCTTGAATTCGCAGAAAAACTGACTCTCCCAGTGAAGATCATCCTTTGCGGTACAGGATGGGGAGTTAATGCCAAGTATCTGGATCTGGCCAGAAAAACCGGCGGGTCAATTCATACAATTGAAAAGGACATTGTCGACCTAACCAGCATGCATGAAGGGGAAACAATAGAGTTGAATCATGTTACCTACAAAATCCAAAAAGGGAAATTTGTAAAGCTGACAACCATTTAATTTCAGGGAAAAACGAAATTTTACACTCCACAACATTCTAGCAATCAAATCACAAGGGACAATTGACTGCTTTTTCTAGAGCTTGAATACGATTAGGGAAACTGAATACTAGCTTTCGGAAAATCCCACCAACATAAAGAAGTGAATGATGGTAAAAGTAACATATACCATCTTAGAGTCATTAATTTATGAAACCGATATTTACCCTTGTAGTAGGGATGTTAATTTTATCAAGCAGTGCGTCAGCTCAAAATTTTAAGCTTGATTTCTACAAAGCGCATATTTTCATCGATTACGAAATGTATGAACTTGCGTTACCCGCTTTTATCAAATTGAACAAAAATTATCCTGGAAACTCAAATGTGCAAGCCATAATCGGTTATTTGTACTTGCAAACGCCACATCAAAAGGTGAAGTCCTTGCGGTTCCTACAATTAAGCCAGGCCAATCTCACGGCATATTATAAGTTCAGGAATCACAAAGAATTCTGTGCCCCGATACAGTCAGTCTGGTTCTTAGGCAAAGCGTATTACGAAAATCAGCTATATGATAAAGCCCTTGAGAAATTTTCTGAATACAAAGAGGCCCTACGAAAAGGGAACAAAAAAGACATAGAGGCAATTGATCAGGATATTAAATTGAGTCTGAATGCAAAACAACGACGTTCCAATTCAATTTAATTGTTCCTTATTTCATTTCAAACGTATCCATGAACTTGGTCGTAAAGTTACCTTCATTGAAACTCTCGTCTTCCATTAGTTGTTGGTGGAATGGAATTGTCGTGCTCACACCCTGACCTTCAATAATGTATTCACTCAATGCTCTTTTCATCTTGGTTATCGCTTCTTCTCTGGTCTGAGCAACAGTGATCAGTTTGGCGATCATTGAGTCGTAGTGTGGCGAGATCGTATATCCTGCATATACGTGAGAGTCAATTCTAATGCCATGACCACCCGGCTCATGATAATCCGTTATTTTACCGGGGCAAGGAATAAAGCCCTTGAAGGGGTTCTCTGCATTGATACGGCATTGGATCGCATGAAGTCGCGGAATATATTCTGTTCCTGTAATTTTCTCTCCTGCTGCCAGTTTTATTTGTTCTTTTATTAAATCAAAATTAATTACCTCCTCAGTTATGGTATGTTCCACCTGAATTCTGGTATTCATTTCCATGAAGTAAAAATCCCTATGTTTATCAACCAGGAATTCAACCGTTCCCACTCCCTCATATTTAATTGCTTTAACCGCTTTGACTGCAGCGGCGCCCATTTCTGCTCTTAGCTCATCGGTCATAAACGGGGATGGTGTCTCTTCAACTAGTTTTTGATGTCTTCTTTGAATAGAACAATCTCTTTCGGACATATGGCATGCATTTCCGTACATGTCTCCAGCAACCTGAATTTCAATATGACGGGGTTCTTCTACGAACTTTTCCATATACATTCCGTCATTTCCAAAAGCTGCTGCGGATTCAGCTCTGGCCGAGTCCCAATGTTCCTCCATTTCCTTTTTAGACGAAACAATCCGCATTCCCTTTCCGCCTCCACCGGCAGTAGCTTTAATCATAACGGGGTATCCTATCGTCTCAGCTTGTTTATACGCGTCATCAAGATTCTTAAGGAGCCCTTTAGACCCTGGTACACAAGGCACTTTTGCCTTGATCATAGTGGTTTTAGCTGATGCTTTGTCACCCATTTTATCGATCATAGCTGATGACGCCCCAATAAATTTGATTCCATGATCTTCACATATCTGGGAGAATTTTGCATTCTCGGATAGAAATCCATAACCAGGGTGAATTGCGTCTGCGTTGGTTATTTCAGCAGCAGCTATAATATTGGGAATTTTTAAATACGATTCAGAACTTGGAGGCGGGCCAATACAAACTGCTTCATCCGCAAATCTAACAGGAAGACTTTCTGCATCAGCTGTAGAGTAAACAACAACAGATTTAATACCCATTTCCTTACAGGTTCTTATAATGCGTAATGCAATTTCTCCTCTATTGGCAATTAGAATTTTCTTGAACATCCCGGACTAGGTTAAATTTGTTATTGAGATTGACTGTTATTAAGCAGGATCAATCCAAAATAATGGTTGGTCGTACTCAATTGGAGTTGAATCATCAACAAGTACTTTTACAATTGTACCTGTTATATCCGCTTCAATTTCATTGAACAGCTTCATAGCTTCTACAACGCAGAGGGTATCTCCTGCTTTGACCAGGTCACCGACCTGAACGAACTCTTCCTTATCAGGTGCTGGTTTTCTGTAGAAGGTTCCTATCATAGGTGAATTGATCACGTAATGCTCATTTCCATCCGCTTTATCAGATTCGGTAGTGGCCTTACTATCACTTTCAGAAGGAGCTGCTGAAGGAGCAGCGCTTGCCCCAGGAGCGGACATGGCCGGTGCGGCAACAACGGGAGCAGCCATTGGCGCAGATACGACAACTTGCTCGGGCGCTTGCTTTGTTTTCTTTCTGGCTAAAGACTCGGATTTAATACAGATTTTAAAGTCCTTTTGCTCAATTGCCACCTCATTTACCCCTGCTTTTGCCACGAACTTTATCAGTTCTTGAATTTCCCTGAGATTCATATACTAAAGTTATTTAATTTTTCAGGCTCAAAATGAGCTCGTTATTCGATTGTTATTTTTTTGATAAATCGTTGGTAAAGATATAAATTCTAAAAATACAGTAGTGCAATATTATGAGCTACTATATGCCCACTTAATATATATTGAACCCCATGTAAAACCGCCGCCAAAAGCAGCTAGAACGATATTGTCTCCCTTTTTCAGCTGATCTTCCCATTCCCAAAGACAAATTGGAATGGTTCCGGACGTTGTGTTTCCGTATTTTTCAATGTTGATCATCACTTTTTCCTTTGTCAGCCCCATCCTATTGGCTGTGGCATCAATTATTCTTAAATTCGCTTGGTGCGGCACCAGCCATGCAACATCTTCACTTTCAAGCTCGTTTTTTTCCATGATCTCAGCAGCAACATCTGCCATTTTAGTGACTGCTTGCTTGAATACCGCCTTTCCATCTTGAAATACGAAGTGTCTTCGATCTGCAATGTTCTCCTCTGTAAGTGGCTCCGCAGAACCACCTACCGCCTGAAGCAGATGCTCTCTGCCCGACCCATCATTCCTCATAATGTAATCCATCACTCCGTATCCTTCATTATTTGGCTCTAATAGCACTCCTCCTGCCCCGTCACCAAAAATTACACAAGTCGTTCTATCCGTATAATCCACAATGGTCGACATCACATCCACCCCAACAACAATGACCTTTTGATACCTGCCAGATTCGATAAATTGAATGGCCGTAGCGATCGCATATAAAAACCCTGAACATGCTGCCCCCAGATCGAAGGCCCATGCATTTACAGCGCCAGATTTTTCACAGATCAGGTTCCCTGCAGAAGGGAAACGATAGTCCGGTGTGATCGTACCAACTACTATTACCTCAATTTCTTCTGGAGAAATTCCTCTTTTTCTGCAAATTCCTTTAACAACTTCGGCACCCATATCCGATGCTGCCTCTCCCTTGGATACTATGCGCCTTTCTTTTATTCCTGTTCT
>JAAZYJ010000352.1 GCA_014239715.1 Flavobacteriales bacterium | reverse complement strand
TTGACCCAACCAAACAGGAAGGAATTATCATTATACTCAAGAACCCAAGTCGGGCAAACCTTGAAATTTCCGACAAAACCGTTTTCAACGTGAGCAATTATATTTACCGTAACGAAGGTAAATATGCTGTATTGAAAAACATCGGGAACATAACCATCGTAAACCTTATCCCGAATTACCAGACCTATTCAGATCAATTGAAATTCATGAAAGACGATTTGATCGACAGAAAGAATATAGAGATCATAAGTAACCTTTGTCAAAAGCATAAAAATGTGATCATCGCCTGGGGGAATCATCCGAAGGGGCTACGTGATGCATACGAAAAATTGAAATCTCTGGTAATGGAAATGTTGAATGAAAATCAGAATGATGTGTATTACGTAGATAAATTGTCCAGGTCTGAAAATCCTAAACACGGTCAGATCTGGGGATACACGGATGAATTGATCGCCTTACCCTAATTTGAGCAGATGAGAATTGATTACCCTTTATTGATTGACGGAGGACTATCAAATGTTCTGGAAAGTAATGGCCATGACCTGAACAATAAGCTGTGGTCTGCTCAGTTATTGGAAACGGATCAGGAGGCGATCATTCAAGCACATTGTGCCTACCTGGTTTCAGGTGCTCAATGCATTACAACGGCAAGCTATCAGGCATCTGTACAGGGCTTCATGGACATGGGACATGACCAAAAGGCATCCGAAGCACTGCTCTTAAGATCCGTGCATCTAGCAGAAAGGGCAATTGAACGCGCATTGACATTGGGGCTAATTAATACGAAGCCGCTTGTTGCTGCCAGTGTTGGTCCTTATGGCGCATATCTGGCCAATGGATCTGAATATCGGGGTGACTATGGAGTATCCGATGAAGTGCTCAAAGAATTTCATTCTGGTAGGGTCAGATTGTTGGACAATTCCAATGCGGATCTTATTGCCTGTGAAACCATTCCCAGCTTTCAGGAAGCCAAAGTTCTTAGCGGACTATTGATGCAGGCTAGTAAACCTGCCTGGGTCTCCTTCTCTTGCAAAAACGGGAAACAGCTGAATGATGGAACAGCTATCGAAGATTGCGTTTCTCTTTTTGCCGACCACCCAAAGGTCTTTGCCATAGGGGTAAATTGCACAGCTCCGACGCACATTTCTACCTTGATAAGGGCAATTAAAAAACAGGCCGCCTCGAAAAAAATAGTCATCTACCCAAATTCAGGAGAAGCCTACAACGCAAAAAGTAAAACCTGGATGGGGGTTTCTGACCCTGAACTATTTACGCGGATGGCAGAAGAATGGATCGCACTAGGTGCTGACATCATTGGCGGTTGCTGCAGAATCGGACCTGACCACATCGGGGCTATTCGGCAAAAAGTAATTCACAAAGGTGATCGTTAGCTATAGGGCAGGTGTATCGTGAATGTTGCACCTTTGTTCAAGGCACTAGCCACTTCTATTTTCCCTCCAAGCAAGTCAATAAATTTTTTGGCAATGGAAAGTCCAAGTCCTGTTCCCGGAGTATCTCCCACATTTTCTGCACGGAAAAAAGGTTGAAACAGATTCAAATGTTCCTTCTGAGGAATCCCAATACCAGTGTCAGAAACTTTAATGCGAACTTCCGAAAGAGAATAGTTAATATCTACTACAGGGTTAGAATCTTTGGAATATTTTAAGGCATTTGAAATCAGATTTCCCAAAGCGTTGGAAAATAATTTTGGATCTGTACGGATAGTTTTCACTACACCCGACTGTTGAAAATTCACTTGCCTTCCGTCTTCTTGTAGGTCACTATGACGATTAACCACATCCTTTACAAATTCCGTTGTGTCAATTAAGCTTTTATTGACATTGATCGCACCTTCATCTACTTTCTCTGATTCCAGCAGGTCGTTCATCAGAATGACCATCTTGGATATTTCTCCATCGATTCGACTCGAAATTCTATCCAGCTGTTCTTTCTCCTTAATGTCTGCCTTATCAATTACCATGCGCAAAAGGTCTGAATTGGATCGAATTACAGCAAGTGGTGTCCGAAATTGATGCGACGCAGCAGCAACAAAACGAGATTTGATCTTGTGGATCTTCTGTTCTGCAAAAAGAGCATCTTCGACTTCAATTCGGTGCTCAATTTCCTTTATTGAAAGCTCGTGATGCAAACATGCCTCAATGGAAGTCGCAAATATTTCCATTACAGTGCTAAGTTGATTTATTTCGAAGTCTGAGATCTTGTCCTTTCTGCTGCTTGAATACAACTTAACCAGCCCCTTATCTTTCAGTCTGAGCAGCAAATATTCTCCGCCATCGGCTTTTGAATCAGTATGGATACGATCAAAATATTTATCCCCATTGACAGATGCGATTCCATTTAGATCATCAAGTAGTCCATCAAGCACTGAGGGAGAAATGGAACATTTGATGTGCTCGTCAATGCCTGGAAAAGAATAGATTCTGGAAAAAATATCACTCTCATCCCCCGTGCCACGAAAAAAGACCTCTGCTCTGTCATAGTTTTTCCGGGCTAATAATGTCCTGATAAAACGATGGCAGTTTTCTTCTATATCTAGCGACCTCCCTACAGATAAAGACAGTTCATATAGGAAAAAAATATCTCGAACAATTTCAGTTTCTTTATTCATACAGTAACCCAACTACAATAGTTTTATTGAAAAATTCCATATATCCATTTCCATACGAAGAGATCTCTCCTAAAGTAAGAGCTCCTGAAATATTTACATTTGTAAAATTGTTTTTCAAGGAAGCTCCCACCATTTGCAGCTCCTTTTCAAAATCATCTTCCATGAAAATTGCTCTGGAAATGCAATCGACTATGATGCAATTATTGTATTGTTTCAGACCGTGTTTGCAACATTCTAGAGTTGCTTTTTCTGCAGCTTCGATCAAATGGTTATTATCTCCTCGAAGCAAATCCATTACCGTGTTTTCCGGCACTTCACCGACACAGATCAGGGCATTGTCTTCATTGACAGCAATAGGGTCTCTAACAACTTGCTCGGCATAGTCTTTGTGCATGCCAAAAGGATAAGCTTTGGAAACGTCAAAAAAGTTATCTATACCGATTTCTTGCCCAGAATCTTCTTCAACCAATTCCTTATAAATAGGAAATGCAGGTTGCCAATTGATCTCTTCAACTATGTTCTTATTTGATTTTGTAACAACTAATGGACCTTTAATTCTGTCCCAGCCGTGCGAAACACCTAAAGCCGTGCTAGTCTCGATCAATGCAATAAGTGCTGCATCTTCCATGAAGCCCTCATTCGAAAACACACATGGTTTTTGAACAAAGCTCAAAGATCCAGCCCCTCCACCAAGGTAACTGACCTTACTTCCATATGTGTCATATAAATTGCTTAAGAACTGTGCAATGTTCTGCGACAAACCATCTACATAAGTGAGCGCACAGTACTTTTTTTCACCATCCAGATCAAAATCGGGTATTTCAATATTACTACTATCCAGGCCTTCGACTAAATGTATGGAATCAACATTCTCAAGGACAGAGATCACAATACCTTCCTCATATTTTGTGTCCCCATTTATGATGGCAGGAAATACACCACCCATAAACGGAATATTCCGTTCATTCAGATCCTGAAATAACAGGTCCAGATTGATCGAGTTTTTCTCTGCGATATAAAGACAGAAAACGTCCTTTTTCTTTAACTCTTGAGCGGACAATATTTTCGTTAGCTCTTCGTGGTTGTTGGGATTAGTATACATTGGAATGTGTTAGTGCCGCGAATGTCCACTTTAAATACTCAGTAAGTCAATTTTCTTGAAAAGTTGAACGTAAAGTGCAATATTTTGACCAAAAAATGCAAGTCATGAGCTAAGCTGAAAACAGGAAATCGATTTTTTAAAATTGCATTTTATTTGTGGTCTGGCCCGTGGTGATCACGACTCGAATGATCTTTTCTTTCAATATTTCTACTCTGTCAGGGTGATTTTTTTTACATCCGTCATACAGGTTAGTTGTATTAGCCAATTTGGATACATGTATAGCCTCTTTGGTGGAATTAAGTTTTCTGTCCTTTGCCTCGCATAATTCCTCGTAACGATTGTATAGCTCTTTGATTCCTTTAGTTATGAAGTAATAGAGCGATTTTAATTGTTGATCCTTACTAAGGAGAGCGTTGACTTTGAAAATGATCAAACCAGGTGACTTTTCCAGCTTGTTAAGATGCAGTTGCGTCCGTCGAGCTACTTTTTTTCAGAAATAGCTGGTTGGGTTCCGATTGAAGAACTTCCAGGGAAATATTTCCGTCAAGGAGAAAAATATGGGTAAATCTGTAATTACCAATCTATATTGTTTAGGATTCCCTTCTTTTCATTAAACATTTATGTGGTTTTGACTGTTGTATAGTTGTACACCTTTAAAAACAAGATTAGTTATGATGAATTTTCTGCAAAAATACTACCCTGTTGTGTTGGCAATAATCAGTTTCTTCCTTTCGGTAACTCTTTGGTTTACCGGACAGCGAGAAGAAGGAATTTTTGTAGGCATTTGGGTGCCTTCTATACTTGGCTTTGCATTATTTATTCGGCTAGTCAAAAACGATAAGATATGAGCAATACGATTCTTTTTATAATAGGAACTTTTATTTTTTTGAGCTACTTGTTTTTTCTGTTACGAATGATCTGGAAGCAGCATCAAATTCAAAAGAAAGAAGAAACTCAAGTCAGTCGCCAGACTTTGCGAAAGGTTGATGGTGAGCTAGATGCCTTAAATTATTCAACAACAAATCAATTAGAGAGCAAAAGTATGGTGTCCTTTACTAGACTATGAAAAAGTATTTAGTAATAGGAGGAAGCTCAGCTATAGGCAACGAATTGATACAAAAACTTTTAGCTTCAGGATCAATTGTATACGCATCCTATTTTTCCAGAAGCATAGACATTGAATCTGAGCGTTTGGTGAAATTTTATTTAAACGTACTAGAGGATGACATCACTGCAGACATTCTTCCGGATAAGCTGGATGGGTTTGCCTATTTGCCGGGAGCAATAAACCTGAAGCCATTCAACCGAACCGGGCTTGATGTTTATCGCACAGATTTTGAACTGCAGGTATTAGGTGCTATCAGGTCGTTACAATATGCCCTGAAACCGCTGAAGGCAAGTGAAAACGGTTCGGTAATATTTTACTCTACAGTAGCGGTCCAACGTGGTTTTGATTTTCATTCTGTAGTCTCTACTTCAAAAGGAGCGTTGGAGGGGCTTACTAAGTCATTATCAGCAGAGTTGGCACCCAAAATTAGGGTAAACTGCATTGCCCCTTCACTTACTAAATCCACCTTATCTCAAAACTTCTTAAACTCTGATAAAAAGATGGAGCATCAATCGACAAGTCATCCACTAAAACGCATTGGACAGCCTCAAGACATTGCAGCCCTTTCCTATTTTTTGTTGACAGAAAGTTCGTCATGGATAACAGGACAAATAATGCATGTGGACGGAGGCCGTTCAACGATAGATTGACCAACTGATAATAAGTTAAGATCACTATACATGGCCCTATATCAAATTAAAAAAGAACAAATAGTCAAACGACCGGTAGCAGAAATTTGGGATTTTATCTCCGATCCTTTAAACCTTCAAATCATTACCCCTCCTTACATGGGGTTTTCGATCACTACTGAGCTTGAAAATAACAAAATTTATACGGGAATGATTATAGGTTATAAAGTAACTCCCTTGTTTGGTTTACCTATGACTTGGGTAACAGAGATTACTCATGTTAATGAACAAAAATACTTTGTAGACGAGCAACGGATCGGGCCGTACAAACTGTGGCACCATGAACACATTCTTGAGGAGCACTCGGAGGGGACAAAAATGATAGATATTGTCAGCTATCAACCTCCTTTTGGGCTATTTGGAAGATTGGCCAACCACGTATTAATTGATCGAAATCTCAATCAGATATTCGATTATCGTTTCACTAAAATCGACGAGCTTTTCGCGTAATGTTTGAGTCTTACCAAAAGTTCTCGTATTTTCCCTCTACATGGAAGCACATGTTTGTTTCAGATTCAGTTTATTAGTATTTTCTGCGTTTGCACTTTCGCTAAGTGGATGTAACAAGGGATATGAAGATCGTTTCGGTCCTTTTTATGTTGAAAATGACACAACATTATTCGTAAATGGTGACATGGGATCTCGCGTAAGCAAACAATTTCAGAAGGTGATTGAAAAATATCCGAACATACGCATGGTTAAGTTTGGAGAATGCCCGGGGTCGAGAGACGATGAATCTCTTTTTGAGGCAGCTAAAATACTCCGAAACCATAATATGAATACGCATTTACCATTCGATGGTGTAATTGAATCAGGTGCGGTCGATTTATTTTTATCAGGAATTGTTAGAACTAGGGAGCCCGGTGGAAAAATAGGGGTCCATGCCTGGAGTTCAGGCAATCGGGAAGCTACTGATTATCCTGTTGGCCATTCTTCACATCAGATTTACATAGATCACTATGTGTTTTGCGGTTATCCAGTAGCAGATGCAGAAGCGTTGTATTATTTCATTATAAATGCTGCACCTGCAGATGACATCCATTTTATGTCAGAATCAGAGATCGATCAGTTCAACCTGATTACACCGTAAATTCCAAGAATGGCTGTAAGTGGATCATATTCTGTTTCTATATTTCCCAATGTAAACAACACTGGGAATACTTAGCCTGCACAAGGATGTAACTTGTTTTCACTTACTCCGTTTATGGACACCGTATTATTTATTGATCCAGGCACGTATCATGGTTCGTTGTTTCCCTCCGTCCTGAGTGTCCTCGTATGCCGTTCTATTGTGACAGATGAAATGGTTGTTGACCAGCATAATGTCTCCTCGATCTAAACGATAGTCCAAGACGTTTTCAGGATTGCTTAAATATTCGTCGATGTTGTCTAGTGCCGCAATTAATTCCGGGGCAATTTGTGTTTGTGTACGTTCGTGTCCGGTTATGATCCAATATCTCATATATCTGAATTGAAAGGAGTCTTGATCTACGCAGAACACGGGAAATCGATTTTTTAAAATGGCCTTTTTGTCGGTGTTCTGGCCGGGAGTGATCACATCTCGAATGATCTTTTCTTTCAATATGTCGACTCTGTCAGGGTGGTTTTTTTGCATCCACCTATACAGATCAGATGCATTAGCCAATTTGGATATGCCTCCTGTTTTTGACGGGTACAGACAAAGCAACCCAACAATATCCGGATTGTATTTCATAGCCGTACTGTCGGTATGGAAACCGGTTGATGCTTTGGTTTTGGATACGGGGATGGCCTCTTTGGTGTAATCAAGTTTTCGGTCCTTTACTTCGAATAATTCTCCGTAACGATTGTTTAGCTCTCCGAATCCTTTAGTGATGAAGTAATAGAGTGATTTTAATTGCACATCATCAACGTGGGAAGCATTCACTTTGAATATGATCAATCCAGGTGACCTTTCCAGTTTGTTTAGATGTAATTGTGTCCATTGAGCAACTTTACTAAGGAATAGCTGGTTGGATCTTGATTGAAGTACTTCAGGTATAATATTCCCGTCATCAAGAAAAATATTAGGACAACTTGTGATCCAATCTTCCGGTATGTGAAACACAAAATCTTCAGTTGAAGGAACTCTGTCATTCCAGCTTAATTTTTCCAGAGCAGTCGTTTCGATCATGTTTTTTGAATCTTAAACGCCATATGAAGAGGCAGGTCTTTAAGCGGCCTAAAAAATGACTCGTCGAGCTGTATATGCTCTTCGCTGATTCGCAGCTCATGAACATCTGGCATAGACTTGAAATTTGAATTTTTCAAGCAAGAGAAGTAATCCTCAACGGTTTTGTGAACACATTGTACGTGTACTGGTTTTCCGTCGCGCCTCCATATTTCACCCGGGAATAACAAGTTTCTGCCAGAGAAGTACCCTCCTTTAACTTCAAAGTAAAAAGGGTATTTATCTTTCTTCAAAAATGCCAAAAGTGGGTGAGGAACTGAAAAAACAAAATGTCCGTTTGGTTTCAAAAGTTTGAACACTTTTTCCATTGTTGATTGTGTTTCTTCTAAATTCAGGTAATTGAAGAGAAACATGGCAATTACAAGGTCGTATTCTTCTTGGTCATCGATTTGCAAACTTGTAATGTCCTGAACCGTATAGCTTGCATTTTCAATGTTTTGTTCATCCTTTTGCAAGATGGCGTGTTCTATCATTTTTTCTGAGATATCCATACCATCTACTTGTCGAGCGCCTCGTTTTATCAGCTCTCGACCAACATATCCTTCACCGCAGCCAAGATCCAGAATATCCAGGCCTGCAATAGGTTCACACAAATTCAGAACAAAGGGACGAGCTGAATAATCAGATAGTAGCACCGGCTCTTTACGGTTCCAGTCATCGGCCTGGTTATTATAAAGCCTCTTGGTATTCTCTTCGACTTTCATAATTCAGATTTTTTGCGCGTTCATACATCATGTCCCAAAAGAGGACTCTAAGATTTAGTGCTTTCAGCATGCCTTTTCGAAGCTCATTATAGTTGTTCGAGGATTCATTTAGAAAATCTTCAGCAATTTGGATCATGATCTTGCCATGCTCATCGTCAATTTCAGAATGAAGTTCAAAAAACACATAGTCTTCCCGATCCAGATCTGTATGACTCTGAATTGCATTTGTAAAGAATTTATAAATGTGTTTTACCACGCTTTCGGTTCCTAGGCCGATAGCCCCAATAGCCTCTGCTGCTGATCCGTTGTACATAACATTCAGAAATAATTCTCGCCATATTTCAACAGTTATGTCAAGGCTATTGTCTGACTCAATGTCTATTGATTGGCAAAACCTTCTAAACAGTTCAGGATGTGGAATTCCGTTGACCCATTCAGACTGTATTCCAATTTCGGTTAAGAACTTTAACTCATCCTCATCCAATTGTCCGCTTTCCTCACTGAGATTATCAATAAGATGGGAACGATGCTCAGCATTGTTCATTTTAGATATAGCTGCGGTAAGGTATTTGGGAAACCACTCGGTATAACCTGAGTATTGGACTGCAAAGTCCTTTAATGCTGCTTTTGTGTCTGTGAATTCGCCATTTTCTAGGGCTAGTAGGTAAGGGTGGTTTATGGCTTTGTGCTCCAGCGCCTCCTGGAGTAATTTTTCAATTTGATGCATATGTTATTTTTAATGTTGGCCAATGTTTCGAACTGACATTCGTATCAATGGCGATTATTTGTAGTAGGGAATATGTTTTTTGTTAACTTAATTTAATCTGTTTTTCTTGATACTTATCTTGGATAATTTCCAACCGAACCATGCCATAGGAATATAGGCCACAACAATGTCTAAGACTACGAACCAAGTTGGTCCTCCCACCATATAGTTGACGACAATTCCTCCTATTAGGAATAGGACACCGATACACAATGAAATTTTCATTTTGTGGGTCGCTGCTATCAATCCGGCAATGGTTGCGCCAATCAGAGCGCCTAAAGCGTGTGCTAAAAAAGGGAATAGAAAATACTCAGCATCTAACGTTGGCATGACAGCCATTAGAGCTTCCATGTCATTCGGATCAACACCTTCTATCGGGATTAAGTAATGGCCAACCTGGATGAGTACCATATTGATCACACTACCACTCAGCCATCCGGCAATAATGGCCAAAACATTTTTAATTAGCGGTTTCATGGTTATTTATCACGACAAATACTATGTATGTCGCACATAGTGTGCGCATTGTCGTTGGGTAAAGGTAAGTGAATTTATTAATATATTCCGGTGTGACAGTTATGCGCAGCTACCTGCTGCCTTTGTCTTGAATAACGTAAAACTTCGTTAGTCTGCTAGTGTGGCCGGTGACAGGTATTACTCCTGACGAAACTTCTTTACGCGTTTTAGGCTCATGGCTTTTATCATCCAGCCTGGCAGAGGCTTTAGTGGGTCTCTTTTTTTTAGATCTATGCTAAAGCCAAGTTGTTTGATCAACGGAATTTTATGCGTTTCTACAAATTCGATCAGTGTTCCGTCGCAATCCTCGATATAGCCCCAATGACCATTGGCATCCCCCATATCAAATGAATCCGGACTTAGCACTTTGAACGGGAATCCTTTTTCTTCACATTCTTTAGTGAGATCTTTCATGTTGCGTATATCAAAACACAGATGAATAAATCCGATATCTCCCCAATACCTGTCTTTAAAGATCTTTTTAGGTTCGTTTTCGAGACATTGCAACAGCTCGATCTGGCTTGGTCCGAATAATTTACTTAACCCACCAACCCTTTCAGCCTTATGGGTGAGTAGAGTTCTTCTGAATTTACACTCACCGTTTAGTAATCCTTGAAGGTCTTTAAATCTTGCGGTTTCATCATAGATCACTTGGTCATACCCTAAAATATCCGAATACAGCTTCAATGATTTATCGATGTCAGTTACTCCGATCGAACAGCCATAAATTCCACCAACATCTCCACCTTTATCTGTGTACCAAGAATCAGACTCTTTGATCTTCAGTAGGTTCCCGTAAGGATCTTTGATATAAAAGCTTCTCTTACCGTCAGGCTCATGAACTATATCTGTAACCAATTTCTCACCCAGGGTATGTAATCTTTGGTATGTAGAATCAATGTTCCTGGTTTTGACAAATGCACAATTGATCCCCAAATCTCCCAGTTGAATTGGGTTTTCAGGTTTTGCAGGAGTCCTATCAAGGTATTGCCAGATCTCGTAGCCGCTGCCACCTTGCAAATTCAGCGCAAGAATCGCTCTTTTCTTATGTGGGGTTCCACCCATATATGGCGCCATATAAGTCGCAACATTGTTGTCTTCAAATACCGGGACATCAGACCCTAATCGGGTTGCATACCATTCAAAAGCTTTACGGGCATCATCAACCCCAACACCGATCTGTTGAATGCCATATATCAATTTGTTTCCCATATCATCTCAATTTCGGCATTATTCCTTCTGAATAAGAGAGAGCAAAGTTAATGTAAATGCTTGTTATTTACCAAGTGTTGAGCCCGGAGTGTATATGATATATTTGAATTTAGAACCGAAGATCAACAAAATGATCGAGCTGCTAAAAATGTAATCCCACACGGGCAATTAGGTTGTTCAACAATTTGAGAATTACTCTACTTTGACCAACCGCG
>JAAZYJ010000420.1 GCA_014239715.1 Flavobacteriales bacterium | reverse complement strand
CGTCATCCCCGTTCACATGAAATACCGGACATAAAGTTGTCTTGGCAACATCAGTACAGTATGTGGAAGAACGACCATCAAGATAATTGGTTGTAAACCCTACCTGATTGTTCACCACTATGTGTATGGTTCCACCAGTTTTATACCCATCCAATTGAGCCATTTGAACCACTTCATATACCACACCTTGCCCAGCCACTGCCGCGTCTCCATGCACTAATATTGGAACGATTTTCTTACTGTCACCTTCCAGTTTGTTGTCGATAATTGCTCTGGTCAACCCTTCAGCTATAGGGTCAACGGCTTCTAAATGTGATGGGTTCGGACATAAGGTCATATGCACAGCATTACCGCTTTCACATTGCGCCTCACATGAAAATCCTAAATGATACTTTACGTCCCCATCAAACAGGCTGTTTTCATACTCTTTACCTTCAAATTCTGAAAAGATAGCATCATAGGTTTTGTTGAAAATATTTGCAAGTACATTTAACCGGCCACGGTGTGCCATTCCCATTACAAAATTCTCTACTCCGATCTCCGATCCTCTTTCAATCAAAGCATCCAAAGCGGGTATTAACGCCTCGCCCCCCTCAAGAGAAAACCTTTTTTGTCCTACAAATTTTTTCTGTAAAAACTGCTCAAACCCATTCGCTTGATTCAATTTGTGAAGGATGTGCTTCTTCGAATCTCCACTCAATTGAAGTCGGTTTTTAAGCTCAATTTTGTTTTTTAACCAGTCCACTCTGTCGGGATGCCGCACATAGGTGAACTCAACACCTAAGCTTTGGCAATATGTTTCCTCCAGGTGATCGACAATATCCTGTAGCGTTGCCTTACCAATTCCAATTTCTTCTCCGGCATTGAATGACTCAGTTAGGTCTGCTTGTTGAAGACCAAAATTTTCCAAAGACAAATCTGGGCGGTACTTCCGACGCTCTCTCACAGGGTTGGTTTTCGTAAACAGATGGCCCCTGTTTCTATAGCCATTAATCAGTTGAATAACCTTAAACTCCTTGTGCATGTCCTCGGGGACAGCACCTGTCTGCTCGAAGTTAATTCTGGCAAATTCGAACCCTTCAAAAAACTTCTGCCATCCAAATTCAACCGAGTTGTTGTCTTCGAGATATTGATTGTATAGTTCTTCGATTGAAGAACCGTGTGCATTACTCAAATAAGAAAACTTGTCCATGCGCCAGCGGTAAAAAAGATGTATAGAAACAAAGTTAGTTTTTTTTGCACCCGAAGAGGCTCAGCCCGTGTATTTGTGAATTTCGACTACTTTTTTTAGTCTAAAAGACATTTTATGGCTATCATATGTAGCTACAGCTCTTTTTATAGTCAATAAACACACTCTTTACTCCTAATTCTGCGACATCACCGCAATTCACTATTTCCATATCTTTAGTCCGGTTTAATCGCCGAAGAATACACTTGTTCACTTAATTATTATGAAGACTCTAATCATTTGAAAATTTCGCAATGTCAACATCGCAATCAAAGAAGGAATAATATCAACTAGCATTCGCTTTATATGAATCAAGAAAAAATTTGTATTACAGGAGGGTCCGGCCTGGTTGGGTCGCATCTTACAAAGCTACTTTTAGCCGAAGGGTTTGACGTTGTACACCTTTCCAGGAGTAAAAATTCAAGAGGGCAGGTAAAGGTCTTTTTATGGGATACCAAAAAGGAATATATTGAGCCCGGAGCCCTTACGGATTGCTCGTACTTAATCCACTTAGCTGGAGCGGGAATTGCAGACGAAAGATGGACCTTCAAGCGAAAAAAGGTGCTTGTCGAATCTCGTGTTGGTTCGTCGGAATTCCTGTGCCGATATGTAAAAGAAAATAAAGTGCCTCTCAAGTCATTCATAACATCTTCAGGCATAAACTTATACAACGATAAACTAGACATTATACACGATGAGACTTCACCGGGAACCGAAGACTTTTTGTCAAAGCTCGTTTACCATTGGGAAAAAGCTTCGTTTGGACTGGAGGATTATTGCAATGTTGCTCAAATTAGAACCAGTGTCGTACTCGATAAGCATGGTGGAGCCTTACATAAAATTGCCAACCTTGTTAAGATCCATTTAGGCTCTCCCGTTGGCAGCGGAAGGCAATGGATGCCATGGATTCATCACGAAGATCTTTGTCGAATCTTTCTGCACGTAATTCGGGAAGAGCTCAGTGGTCCTTACAATGCCGTTGCAGACGAACACGTTAACAACGCCCAGTTCACCCGAACCATAGCCAATGTCCTGCAAAAGAAAATGTTTCTACCCAGAATACCTGAAGCAATGATTACCGCGGCATACGGAGAAATGGGAAGTATCGTTTTAAGAGGGGTACGTGCTTCAAATGAAAAAATCAAAGATGCCGGTTTTCAATTCAAATTCAACGAACTGAAATCTGCGCTTCAAGATGTTTTTGGAAAAAGCTAAAATCAAATTTAGGCCGTGCCGCCTCAAGGCATAAGAACTAAGTCATGCAACGCTTTTGTGGTAAATTGCATCAATTATAAAAAGCAAAGCTGATAGAGGAAAAAGAGCTCATAGAGAAATGCTACGAGGGATCGGCAAGGCATCAACGAACACTATACCATGAGTATTGCGATATGGTAATGGGTATGTGCATGCGATACTCTTCTTCAGAAGCAGATGCTGAAGACATACTTCAGGACACATTTATCACCGTTTTCAGAAAACTTGACACATTTAAAGGTGAGGGCGCGCTTGGCGGATGGATAAGACGTATTGCAATCAACACTGCTTTAATGCACTACCGCAAAAACAAGAAAAACAAACTTTATGCTGAGATCGAAGATGCAGGGATTGATCTGGCTTCAAACGACAATGTCTTTGATGCTATTTCAGCAAAACATTTAATGGGTTTGATACAATCCTTACCAAGTGGTTACAGGATGGTATTCAACCTGTACGGCATAGAAGGATACAAGCACCATGAGATCGCCGAGAAGCTCGGCATTTCGGAAGGAACGTCAAAATCGCAATACAGCAGAGCAAGGAAGATGCTTATTGAAAAATTAGAATTAGAAGGACAATCAGAATTAACAAGTGAAAGAGCAGTCTGAAAATAATCTAGGTAAGAAGTTCGACGACTTCAAACACAAAGCTACTGATGGACTTTTTGATAAGATCCAAGGTGCCGGAGCTCCGGTACCCGGTGAATTTTCCAACGGTTTTGACGGTTATACTCACATCCCACAAGGATCGGTTTGGTTGCGAATAGAGGCCATTCTGCATCCCGAAAAGAGACGAAGAGCAATCTTTTGGTGGTCTTCAGCGGCCGGTCTGGCAATATTGATCGGAACAGGGCTGTTTTGGAACTTAAACTCACGAAATGAAGCTGTTTTTGAGACCAGTAATGCTCAATTGGATGAAAATAGGCTGCCTGCTGAACAGCATGAATTATCAGAAAATGATATTTCACCCAAAACTGCAGAAAAAGAAGAAAAAACAACACTTTTTGACAATAATGAGTCTTTTTTGGAAGAAAACAGCTCTTTTACACCCAACAACAAAAAGTCTAAATCTTCCGAAAAAAAGAAGGAAACGCGATTAATGGAGCACAACTTACTGGTAGAGCAGTCCATAGAGCAAGACAAAATATCACCTCCTGAAAATCGGACAGGTACGCCAACAGAGCTTAAGCTGATCTCAATGCGTGCGAAGTGTCTCTTGACAATTGAGATTAACAAAGATTCCTTGAGCGAGTTTCATGAAAACCCTCCGGCAGTTCCAAAAACACGAAACTGGAATCCCGGCGGCTCCCTTTTAGCAGGAAACTTATCGCCATCACTTAGCAATGGAACTATATCATACTCAAGTCCAACCGAGATCGTCTATGACAATAGTGGATTATCAACCCCATCAGGATTGTCTTACCCTGCTTCTATATCAACTATGACCACAAATGACCCACTAGCAGAGTTTGCTAGTTCCACAAGTAATTTCGGAGGAAATGAAGAAGATTTGATACCGATATCCGCAGGACTGGACTTTGAGTATTGTCTATCTCAACGATTAAGCATCCTTTTTGGATTACAATATACTGTTCTAAAAAGCAGAACTACATTACGGGACCAAAATGGGGCTATGCGGGTAGACATAAAGAGAAATTATCTGGGAATTCCATTGGGCTTGAAGTTTCAATTTATTCAGAATAAAAAATTTGCTGCCTACACCAAAGCAAGCCTGATCTCAGACCTAGGACTGAATCAAAAAGAAAATTACAATGCCGTAGAGGGTAACTATGGAGGTCTAAGTGGAGACCAGTCCGCAACTACGTACTCCAGGAAAATAGCAAGAATGCAATACGGAACGAGCCTGGGGTTAGGAACTAACTATTCTTTTGCGAATAAATGGAATGTCTACGGAGAGCTTTCGGTATGCTCCTATTTTTACCAAAGTCACTACAACACCTACAGCAACCAAACCTTGTGGCCCACATTCAAATTAGGTATAAGCCGTTGTCTGTAAATTCTTGGCTTCCCCGTGCAACCGTTTACCACTTCCTGTCATCAGAAGGGTATAAAAAGCTCAACACATAATAATTAACATCATGAACAAAATCGCTATTGCATCAATTTCAATATTGCTTCTTACGATCTTCGGTTGTGAGGACAAAAGTTTTATTACCCGAGAGGCTAATACCCCTATCTATCAAGACACAGAAGAATGGCGTAATAGCATATTCTCTATTGAAAGCCCAAGAAAACTGGAGCGGCCCGGAAAAATATACCTCTACAACGATCATCTATTCGTTATGGAGCCAATGGTGGGCATTCATTTTATAAACAACTCCAACCCGCACAACCCTGAAGTATTTGGGTTTTTACCCATTTACGCTTGTTCTGACATTTCAATTAAAAATGATTTCCTGTATGTCGACAGCTATTTCGACATACTTGTATTTGACATAACAGATCCCACCATTCCAAAATTGGCTCATAGAGTCGATAACGCCATCAATTTTGACGATTACACTTCTTTACCCGGGTTGAACGAAGGATATCCAATAGGCGCTGTCAAAGAAACAGACCGGGTCGTTGTCGGGTGGGAGATCACTGAAGTCAAAGACGAACAATTCTTAAGCTCTCAGAACTTTACACGACCAGCTTTTGACGGGCTGCTCACCACTTTTGAAACTACCGGAGGGAGCAGCGTAGGTCTTGGCGGTTCCATGGCAAGATTTACGATCAACAATGACTACCTCTATACGCTTAAAGCAAATGTATTGACCTCATTCGCCATCAATACAGACGGCAACCTGAGTTCTTCCGGAAATATCAGCATTAACCGGGATGCAGAAACAATTTTCCCCTACAACAATCATTTGTTTATGGGAACGACAACCGGGATGATCATTTATTCACTGTCAATTCCAGAATACCCGGAATACATTTCCTGCATCGATCACATACAAGCCTGCGACCCCGTGGTGGTTGACGGAGACCGAGCCTATGTCACCATGTCAAATGGGCTAAATTGCTGGGGCATCAATCAATTGGATGTAATTGACGTTTCAAATTATGCAGCCCCATCGATCATTTCTTCCTACTGGATGACCAATCCAAAAGGGCTTGGTGTAGACGGAAGTCTGTTGTTCTTATGCGATGGCACAGATGGGTTAAAGGTGTATGACAAAACTGATGACGCCGCCATTCCAGATAACATTCTATCCCATTTTGAAGATATTCATGCGTTTGATGTCATTCCATACAATGGCACTTTAATTATGACCGGTGACGATGGAATCTATCAATATGATTATTCAGACCTGAATGACATTTCTCAGATCAGCATGATACCAATCTCTAATCCTTAAGCCATGAAAAAGATAGCAGTGACATTACTATTCCTGACAGTTCTGAGCAACATAAATGCTCAAGACCGAGTTGATCTAAAAGATGGATCAACAATTTACGGCGTGATCAAGGAATATATACAAGGAGACCACATAAAACTAGTCTCCACCTCAGGCGCATTGATCGAATTGAATTTCGACGAGATCAACCGAATAAGAATCGCAAAAAATTTCGTGGCGATGAAGACCAAAGGATACTTCAATGCCACGTCATTTGGGGTAATGGTTGGTACTGACCAATGGGGTGATCCGAATATAAATTTTAGCTCGAGCATGATAAACGGATACAAGTTCAATCATCACTTTCAACTTGGACTTGGGATTGGAATGGAAGGCATTAAGGGCTCCCTATACTATCCAGCTTTCATCGACACAAGATATAATTTCAGGAAAGGAAGCTTCACTCCATTTATTGGTTTGCAGGCTGGTGTAACTTTTCATGACTTTGATACAGGCCTCCCAGAAATAGACCCCAATATTTGGTGGAATCAAAATAGGGAATTAGACGGCGGAAAAATGGGTGGACTTTACCTTGGGATCAGGAACATGACGCGAGGTGACTTTGGGTATACATTAAGTGTTGGCTATCGTTTTCAGGAACTGCAGGAGTACTATACCGACTGGGAATTCAATCAACCCATTAAAGAGACTACCTACCTGAATAGAGTCGACTTTAAACTTGGAATAACGTTCTGAAACAAACGCGGATTTCCCTGGCCAAATTTGATTGCTAACTTTGAATCTAATCGAGGACTAACTTTCTCTTTGAAAAAGTTGCTCAGAAAAGAAATACAATGGGGCCTTCCTTGATTCCGACAATGACAGGGCTTTCAAATTTGACATTGCTACCTCATAGTAATTGTTCATGACGCTTTCGGAATGTTTACGCACATCCAGTGAATTATAGATCTTTTTAACCTCAGCTACCTTTTCAACTGCTTCGAAACTGTCTTTTGCAATCCATCCAACTAACCTATCCTTGTCAGGGCCTGCCGCCAGCTCCAACGCCTTCAGCATAAGATACGTCTTCTTATTCTCGATTATATCTCCCCCTTCTTGCTTACCAAACTTATTCTGGTCACCATAAACATCCAAAATATCGTCCATGATCTGAAATGAGATCCCCAGGTTCCGACCAAACTCATACATCAGGTCTGCATCTTCTTTAGTGGCCCCGCCAATTAGCGCCCCAATTTTCAAAGCTCCTGCCAACAGAACAGATGTTTTAAGCTCGATCATCCGAATGTACTCCTTAATTGAGACGTCGTTTCGCTTTTCAAAATCCATATCCATTTGTTGCCCTTCACACACCTCAACAGCTGTAATGTGAAACACCTCCAGGACATCTCTTAGAACCCGATCCGGACACTGAGTCATCAACCGTACGGCCTGAACCATTAGAACATCCCCCGAAAGGATCGCCTCGTTAACTCCCCATTTTTCGTGAACAGTTGGGCTTCCTCTGCGAAGAGGTGCGCTGTCCATAATGTCGTCATGCAACAACGTGAAATTATGAAAAACTTCAACTGCTAATGCACAATTAATAGCCTCATCTATATCTCCATCAAACAGGTCATTGGCCATTAACAGCAGAGCCGGCCGCAGCCTTTTCCCGCCTAAAGAAAGGATATAATTTACAGGCTCATATAATGTTCCCGAGCCATTCTTCTCTGTGAAACCCACAATAGAATCAGCTATAATTTGCTGATAATCCGACACATCTCTCATTTGCTAAGGATAGTCATTAAATATTCTCCATAACCACTTTTAAAAAGTGGCTGAGCTAATTGATGAAGCTCCTCGTCTGAAATGAAGCCTCTGGCATGGGCCACCGCCTCAATACAGCCTATACCCAGCCCTTGTCTTTCTTCAATGGTCTGAACAAAGTGTGAAGCTTGCATGAGAGATTTAAACGTGCCAGTATCCAACCAGGCAGTGCCACGGTCAAGAATTGACACCTGCAACTCTCCTCTTCGCAGGTACTCCTTATTCACATCGGTAATTTCATACTCACCCCTACTGCTTGGTTCAAGGTTCTTTGCAATTTCAATAACGCTGTTGTCATAGAAATAAAGGCCCGGAACTGCAAAATTTGACTTCGGATCAGCCGGCTTCTCTTCTATCGAAATTGCTTTATAATCAGCATCAAACTCAACAACTCCATATCGCTCCGGATCATGAACATGATAGGCATATATGATCCCCCCTTTCGGATCTGAATTGCCTCGTAACAACTTGCCCATGCCATTGCCAAAAAATATATTATCTCCTAGTACCAACGCTACTTTGTCATCACCTATAAAATCTTCACCAATTACAAATGCCTGAGCCAATCCATTTGGTTGTTCTTGAATAGCATAGCTGAAATTACACCCAACAGACGACCCATCTCCCAATAGTCTTCGGAACAGGGTCTGCTCATGAGGGGTAGTGATAATCAAAATGTCTCTTATCCCTCCGCTCATAAGCGTTGCCAAAGGGTAGTAGATCATTGGCTTGTTATATACCGGCAATAGCTGTTTGCTTGTTGCAAGTGTTAGTGGATGTAACCGAGTGCCTGAGCCACCGGCAAGAATGATTCCTTTCATATGTTTAATTAATCCGATTTTTCTACTTGCAGCCAATCCAGCTCAATGTCTTCTTCCTCATCCAAAAGCTCTAATAAGGGCTCCTTAAATGCTTTGGTCGTTATTCTCTTTTCTAAAGATAAAAGTAAAGATGGCAATAAAACTAAATTGGCTAACATTGCAAATAGTAACGTAACCGAAACCAAGATCCCTAATGCTTGAGTGCCCCCAAAATTTGATGAGCAAAATATACCAAAACCGAAAAACAACACAATTGAGGTATATATCATACTAACCCCGGTTTCTCGAATCGCGTTAATAACAGACCCTTTGATGTCCCAACTTTGATGCTTAAGCTCCTGTCTGTATTTGGCTAAAAAGTGTATCGTATCGTCAACAGAAATACCAAATGCCACACTAAACACCAAAATCGTAGATGGTTTTATTGGCACATTAAAGAATCCCATTATTGCAGCTGTTACGATTAATGGAACGAGGTTCGGCAGCAACGATACAAAAACCATTCTTAAGGACTTGAACAACGTCGCCATAAGGATGGCAATGATAAAAATGGCTATCGCAAGACTGATGAACAAATTTTTAACTAGATAGTTTGTTCCTTTAGTAAAAACAATGCTTGTTCCGGTAATACTGAAATCCAGCATGTTCTTTTCAACTGCTTTTTTGAAAATCGAAATAAACGCAGGCTTGTTATGAAAGGACGAAATATAGTTCTCATCTTCGAAAAATTGGAACTCCATTTCCAGGCTCAGCTCGCTGAGCATATCGTTCAGAATGCTTTTTGATTCCGGATGGTCGGACAAGAATGATTCAATAAAATTGGTGAGTCTTATGCCTTGCAAAACATTGATGTTCTGAAGTACGAATTCTCTGTCCTGAATCTCAAAATTCAACATAGAGTCCGCAAGACGATGGTAGGCTAAATTGTCCATTCCTGATGCAGAGATGCTATCCAAAAATGAATTAGCATGGGCATTTATTGCAGTTCGGACAGATCTGCTCGTGTCAACATCTATTCCCTGTGACAGTGCTTTATCAATTTTTGTTTTTTGAAGATCTTTGAGCTCAGGTTTGATAATGGACTCCGTAAGCAGGTTTGACTTCTTCTTGACTTTTACCGCGTCGATTATCTCTATCTCAATATCACTTTTAGCTTCCGGGAAGCTATTGTAAAACTCCAAAAGAAAATTATCTTTTGCTGCACCTTTTAACGTTCCAATCTTGGTTATGGCTGAATTATAGAATGTCTTATTCGGGTTCAGGATAGAATCTATATCAGCCGTTACCCTCTTTAACAAAGAGTCCATTTCCCGAGTCCCTATATCTGCTACCTGCATAGAAACCCTAAGTTTAGTGCTATCCGCACTTATAAAACCGCTATTAAGGTTTGTTGCAACGTTTGAATTATTGACGTGCGTTCTTAACCTCCGCATAACACTTATGTTAGGCAGCTCATATTTTTCCGGCCTTCCTTTGAAATATGACTGTGATAAAAACTTGATTGCATCAATTACAGATACAGACCGAGATAGTTGGTTTTCATTTTTTAGATGCTCCTGAACGGCCTCCACCTGCGACAATACTGTCGGGGAAAACAGTCTTCGGGTGTTTTTCGCTTCAATAACCACCTCAAAAGGCATTACGCCGTTAAAATTGTCCTCAAAGAATTCTAGATCCTGGCGCACCTCATCCCCTTTAGGCAAATCATCAACCACGTTTCCGGAGACTCTCATCATTGATATCCCAAGCCCTCCTGCGATAAGAACTATTACGGTTATGAAATAAACCTTTGGGCGATGTTTGGTCGCCCATATAACCAATCTGTCAACTGCAACGTAAAGCCATTTGCGTTCAAGATGCTTTACGTGCTTCGTTGTAGGAGGCTTTAAAAAGCTATACATTATTGGCACTATTATAATTGCCAAAAAGAAGACTGTCAAAATGCATATCGATGCTATTACGCCAAATCTCTGCATGATCTCACTATGGGTAAATATAAATGTCGCGAAACCCATTGCCGTCGTTGCGTTGGTCATAAACGTGGCATTTCCTATTTTCTGAATTACTCTGGAAAGAGCTCTGGCCTTATTCCCATGTGAACGATATTCTTGCTGATACTTATTGATCAAATAAATACAGTTCGGTATTCCAATGACAATGATCAATGGAGGGATCAGCCCCATCAAAACACTCATCCTGTAGCCAAACATTCCAATAATTCCAAAAGAAAAAACAACCCCAAAAGCCACTACTGTAAGCGAGACCAAAACAACTTTTATAGATCTGAAAAACATCCATAACAGTATTGCTGTAACAACCATTGCCAGTATAACAAACAGCCTGAGCTCCCCCCTAATTTTATCCATATTTGTCGCCCGTATAAAGGGCAGCCCGGAGTAATGTAATTCACCAAAAACCTTAGAATAAGATTCTGACAAACTATGAATGTCAGTTACCAGGTTCCCTCTGGAGTCCGAGTCAAATATTTTTGGATTAACAAAAACCATCATCACATGAACATGCTGCTCCTTCAGATACACGATGTCATCGTAGAACTTTAACCTGAGTATTTCATTATAGATGGAGTCTAGTTCAAGATTACTATTAGGCAACCTGGTAAGCAGTGGCCTGAACTCAAATGATTTCTTCTCTTTGTTTTTTACGATATCGTATAAATGTGCCGTCGAAAAAACCGAATCTATCACAGATATCGATTGAGTTTTGCCATTCTCATCCGTGGAAACCACTTTTATTTTAGAGATTTGGTCACTCATCCTCCACCAGTTGTTAAAGTGAGAGGTGTCTTTGAACATTAAGGAGTCTTTTGTACCTATAACAATTACACTCCCATCCTGTCCAAAATCTTTCTTAAACGCTTCGTGGTCAATGTTGATCTGGTCATCGTTAGGAAGCAGTTTGGCAAAATTATAGTCCAAGCCAACGAACTGGCTATAGTGCAGCATTAGCCCAGTCAACCCGACAAGCAACAGGATGATTACAAGCCTGTACCTAAGAATAATTTTGGAAATCGCTGACCACATTATGCTTGCAAATTCTCTTCTTAAATTATGAGGTTGGCTAAATTAGACATAAACTGTTATTAATAGAAATTAATTCGCCCAATGACAAAAAAGAACCCCGCCATAATAACAAAGCTGCAAACTTATTGTCCAACTTCCTACACTGTTCCACCCAACAGATGTTAAAAACGCTAATTTAGCTGAATGAATAAGTTGGCCTTACTGCGCGACACATACAAATACCTTGATTTTCAAAAGATAAAAGGCTCTTTGCAATTATGGAGAAGTTACAATCGGTCCAAAAGATCCGGTAGAGCAGAGCTCAATTCCAAACCATTTGCTATTTCGATCGAGCCCACCACTGCATGCAATCTTGGTTGTCCGGAATGTCCAAGCGGTCTGCGACAATTTAATCGGAAAACCGGCAATTTAAAGCTCGACCTGTTTAAAAAGGTTATTGATCAAATGAAAGAACACCTGATCTACTTGACTTTTTATTTTCAAGGTGAGCCTTATATTAATCCTGATTTTCTTGACATGGTTAAATATGCGAACAAAAGTAAGATCTATACGTCAACATCAACAAACGCCCATTTTCTAAATAAAGACAACGCCATTCGCACCATTGAATCAGGCCTGGATAAACTCATTGTGTCTGTTGACGGCACCACCCAAGAGACCTATGAGAAGTACAGAATTAATGGTGATCTGAATAAGGCCCTTGAGGGAATTAGAGAAGTTGTAAAATGGAAGACCAAGCTAAAATCGAATAAGCCAAAAGTGGTGATGCAGTTCCTTGTAGTTAAACACAACGAACATCAAATACTTGAAGCGAAAAAGCTCGCAAAAAATATAGGCGCCGACAGTATTCAGTTTAAAACAGCACAAATATACGACTACGCGAATGGAAGCCCACTGATTCCGGAACAAGAAAAATATTCCAGATACAAAATGAATCGTAACGGTAAATACGAAATAAAGAATAGTCTGAGTAACCAATGCTGGAGGATGTGGCATTCATGCGTAATAACGTGGGACGGACAAGTTGTTCCTTGTTGTTTCGATAAGGATGCAAAATACCAACTTGGAAATCTCAGCAATCAATCTTTTGACGAGATCTGGTATTCCGAAGGTTATATGAGCTTCAGAAATTCGATCTTAAAGTCCAGAAAACAAGTAGACATTTGCACCAATTGTACCGAAGGGACGAAAGTATGGGCTTAGCAGTGTTTTCGGGCGTTCAAAGCACGTCAGAAATTAGACAAACCCTTGATTTTCCTTGCTAAAAAGGGATTTTTTGACGATATTCGCCAAAATTGAGGTTCGCCTCATTGTTTTTGCCCATAAACATGCGTCTTTTACTGTTTTTCAGCCTATTGCTTCTCTGTTCTGTGCCGACAGCTGCGCAGAATTGGACCGGGAATGTAAATTCCGATTGGGAAAATAGCGCAAATTGGTCAGGAGGCACATTACCTGCTACCGGCCAAAATGTGATCGTAGACAGCACAGCGAATTATTCAGGAAGCATGTCCCACCCCGTAATTGCCGCACCCAGTACATTCTCTCCTAGAAAAGTAACTATTAGAGGCGGAGGCAAGCTGGAGATCAACGGCTCAACAGCCAGCCTTACGGTAAACGGCAGAGACTTTGTGGTTGATAACAACTACGCCATCGGGTTTACATCATCTCTTTTGATCAGCAATGGAGGCACCTTGATCATTCAAAGTGATAAAAAGCTGAAGATCAGGAGGGGCGGAACCAGTAGCTTAACGGGAGGCTCAATTCTCTCAGAAAAAGGCCTGGAAGTAGATGATGCTGCTTTTTGGATGAACGAAGCAACAGGCTCAAGTATGCTTGTAATGAATATAGACGGTAATTCAAAAGGCAAATTAAAAGTGAAGTGTCTCAACAGCAACAGTAGCTTTAATGCTTCGGCCGGAACCACCCTGATCAGTGCAGGAGATGCATTTACATTGGATTTGGACGGAAGGCGCACAGCGGGAGCAGTTAATGCAACGGTGAACATTTCAGGAGGAACACTTACCAACGAAGGCCCGACAAGATTTAAGAACCAAATTGACGACGCAACAATCATTGATATAAGCGGTGGGTCGGTTGACCTTCAAGGACCTGTAGCTGTAAAGACTGGATCCGGGAAACTTGACCTAAGAGTTTCCGGAGGAGAATTGATCTTTCAGAACAACGTCACCCTGGAGTCTCAAGATCAGATCACGCAATCTGGAAACAGCACGATCCGGTTTCAATCAACCGGGGCAATACAGAATGACGGGATTATTTCATGCACCGACGGAACTGTTTCCTTTGAAGGAACAACAACCCTTTTGAACAACGGAGATTGGCAGCTGAACCATGTAGAAATCACCTCAGGAAGCACTCTAGACCAATCTACGGCCTCTCGAGTCAAAGCGTCTGGCAATTGGACAAATAGCGGTGGGACTTTTACTGCAGGCACAAACAGCATTACACTCAATGGATCAGGCACACAGACAATCGACGTCAGCGGAAACGAAACCTTTTATGATCTTACGGTCGAAACAACCAGCACTGCACACGTAACCGCAACATCACAGATCACGATCGACAATGTCGAACAGATCGAAGGAGCCTTAGATAATGACGGCACTGTTAACTTCGCTACAGGATTTGACAATAGCTCCGGTACACTTTCTGGAGAAGGAACTCACAACATTTCAGGTGGAAGCTGGAACAACGTTGGAACATTCGTGCCGGAAACAAGCCAGGTCGTCTTTAATGGGTCTTTGTCTCAAAGTATGGACGGATCCACTGACTTTTACGACCTTACGATCGACAACAGTGCAGGTGTTTCCGTGGTTTCAGGGACACATACAGTGTCAGGAACAGTTACGCCAACAAATGGAAATTTTGAAACCAATGATGCTCTAGTGCTCAAATCTGATGCGAATGGAACGGGCAGAATTATGACAATACAACCTACGGCAGGGGTAACCGGCGAAGTAGAAGTGCAACGATTTGTAGAAGCGGGGATAACCGGCTGGAGAATGCAAACATCTGCCGTTAAAAATCAAACGCTCTCAAATTGGACAGATGATTTTACAACAGCAGGCTTCCCCGGTTCTGACTACCCATCATTTTCATTTGTTTCAATCAGAACATACGACGAAACGATAGGCGGCTCCAAAGACCATCCTTTAAGCTGGGAAGCCCCTATTGATATTTCAGACCCTATCGATGAGACTCAAGGGTTTTGGATCTGGAGTGGTAACGGCCTTCCGGCAACAGCCGCTTTTACCATTGACAACAAAGGAGAAATAAACCAAGGAGACATCTCAATGGATTTGGACTTCACATCAGACCTTGGAGCTGCTGATGACGGATGGAATCTATTCGGAAATCCATATCCTGCACCAATTGATTTTGATTCGCCAAATTGGACAAAAACAAATATGGATGGCACATTCTGGGTCTGGAACACCGACACTCAATCCTTTGCGTCATGGACCACTACTGGGGGTGTTGGTACCAATGGCGGCACTCCGGAGATCGCCTCTTCTCAAGCCATTTGGGTTAAGGCTAATGCCATAGGTGCTTCCATCACCGTGAGAGAAACCTGCAAAACCACCAGCATTGTCGAATTCAAATCAACTTCTATTAGCGAAGACCACATTTCCATGAAGATCACAGGCAATGGCTGGCAGGATGAATCAGTATTGCGATTCTATCCCGGAGGCACAAACGATTATGATGAGCAATTGGATGCGCCGAAAATGTACAGTGGCAACACCGCAGTACCCGGCATAGCTTCCTTAGCTTCGGGAATTGACTACGGAGTCAATACTCTTTCTGATAGCCTTCAGGACTATTCCATTCCTGTCCGGGCAGTTGTTGGAGCTACAGGGACCTACATTATTGAATTCACAGGAGCTGAAAGTTTTCCAAACAGTGCCTGTCTTTTCTTTGAGGATCTTTTACTGGATTCTATGGTAGACCTTAAATACACCAGCAGCTACGAATGCAACATATCAGACACGACCACGGCACCAAGATTCTTAATCCATATGTCGAAACCACACGACGTGCAGGCGACATCTCCGAGCTGCTTTAACAGCAACGACGGAGTCGTAACTGCAACAGGTTATGGCAACGGTCCTTGGACTTTTATCTTTTATGACGACAGCAACAACCTGTTACTTACTGAAACGGTTAATGGAGCAAGCGTATTGGAAAACCTGACTCCCGGAGTTTATCACGTAAGCATTGCAAATAGCGGTGGGTCATGCTCAAGTCTTATCGAGGATTCAATTGTTGTTGAAGCCACATTACCAATTGAAACCTCTTCTTCTGAAAACGACCCGAATTGCTATGGTGCAATTGACGGCACAATTGACTTGAATATAACAGGAGGGGCCGCACCCTACACCATAAGTTGGTCCAACGGAATGACAGGCAACACAATTACTGGACTTGGTGCCGGAAATTACCAAGGCACAATAGACGATGCAAATGGCTGCTCTGATACAATTTCACTATCGCTTTCAAACCCGCCTGAGGTTGTTGCTCAGTTTATAGCTGAAGATACCATCTACATGAATGCCGGACTTGCAACGCTGGCAGCAAATAACATTTCAATCAATTCTTCTATATTCAGCTGGAGCTTTGGGGACGGCAACACAAGCATCACTGAAGATGCATTGCACGAATACACCGCTCCAGGCACATATGTTATCTCGCTCAATGCTGAGAACCTAAATGGTTGCGCTGATATTTATACGAAGTCAATAGTAGTTTTAGAAGAAATGGCTGCGGATTTACTCGACTTATCACATAATTATACACTTACAGCCCTAATAAACAACGGTGAGCTAACAGTGCAGGGCGACTTTTCTGACGAAAAAGATCTTACCGTGAAAATATTCAATCTTGTCGGCCAGGTTTCAGCTCCGGTAATTCGTTCAAAGGGGAAATCAATCCGACAAACCATTGATATGTCTTACCTGACAAAAGGGGTTTATATCATCAGCATCTCAGACAATAGCTTTACGGAAGTT
>JAAZYJ010000315.1 GCA_014239715.1 Flavobacteriales bacterium | reverse complement strand
TGTTGGGTATCCAGAGCCGAATGCCACACCTGCGGCATATAGATTTCCTTGCGAATCATAGGTTGCCGTGAAGCCCCAGTTGTCGACGGTTGAACCTGACAATGTAGAAAAGATCCAAGTAGGGTCTACAGTTAGCTCCTTGCTTGGATCATACCCCTCGGGAAATTCGAATTTCAGAATTGTGCCATCCAGAACAAACTTACAGGGCACCTCAACTCTTTGACCATTGACTTTCTGATAAGCAATAGGGCGCATCTCTTGAATCTCGTCAATAGACAGAACAACTGAGAGGTTTCCATTTTCCAGTATCCTAATATTGTCCACACCTTTATAATCCACCTGAATCTGATCCGGATCTGCGCCTGAAGCCACAATAAAATCATATTTTAAGTTCTGAAATGCAGCATAGATCTCCATATCTATGCCATTATACAATTCATCGTACCTAACTAAGCGATATGACTTAGCGCCAATTCCCCATTTCGATTTATCGTTACCAATCATGTAGTTGTAGATCCCTGGTAACGCATCCGAAGCTTTTACGGAAACATGTTCGTTGGCATTCAAAAACTTCATGGAAAAGGCATGCTTATCCCATGACTCATCAACTCCAGATGCGTCTATTCTTTCACTGATCTGCGCCTCGTTTTTGTTCTCGCCATTTGCAGCCCCAATTCCGTGACGCTTCTTATAGAATTCATCAAGCTGTACTGGACTCCACATATTGAACGTGAACCTGTCTTTTTCCAAGAACATGTCTCCGATATGCAATTTATTATGGTAGAGAACCCTAGAGTTAAATTGGCCTTTGTTTTCGGTAAATTTAAAAGTAACATCATTGTGGGCAAATACGCAATTTGCTCCCACCAACAGCAACAAGCTAAGCAGGGTGTTTTTCATTCAACAGCTATTTATCGTTAGGCAATAGACTACGTCTATTGCAAATAAAGACTCAATTTAGTAAAAAAGGGTTGCATTAATTCCCACCAAATTCCATTAAATACGATTTAAGGAAGGGCGTCAGCTCACCATCCAGCACTTTATCAGGGTCATTTACAGTGTAATTGGTCCTGTGATCCTTCACTCTTCTATCGTCCAGCACATAACTTCTGATCTGCGAACCCCATTCAATTTTCTTTTTTCCGGCCTCTATCTCGTCCCGCGATTCCTGCCGTTTTCTCAGCTCCAATTCGTACAATTGGGACTTTAGCAATTGCATTGCTTTCTCTCTGTTTCCGAGTTGCGATCGAGTTTCCGTATTTTCAATAACAATTCCTGACGGCGCATGTTTGAGTCGAACGCCTGTTTCTACCTTGTTCACATTTTGACCCCCTGCGCCTCCACTTCTGAATGTATCCCAGCTTATGTCGGAAGGGTTGATCTTAATATCTATCGAATCATCTACCGAAGGATAGACATAAACCGAAACAAATGACGTCATTCGTTTTCCTTGTGCGTTGAAAGGGCTAACTCTCACTAGTCGATGCACCCCATTTTCTCCCTTCAGGTAGCCAAATGCAAAATCTCCTTCGATCTCGAGGGTTACTGTCTTTATACCCGCTACATCTCCTGCCTGGTAGTTCAATTCCTTGATCTTATATCCGTTCTTTTCTCCCCACATCAGATACATTCTCAAAAGCATAGCGCCCCAGTCACAGCTTTCTGTGCCGCCGGCACCCGCCGTTATCTGAAGTACCGCATTGAGACTGTCCTCTTCAGCTGACAACATGTTTTTGAACTCAAGTTCCTCAACATCTTTGACCAAAACGTTTGTGGCCTCTTCTACATCACTTTCTGAAGCTTCGCCTTCTTTATAAAATTCCAGTATTACCTTCAGGTCTTCCATGGCTGAGCTTACTCTGGCATACGATTCAGTCCAATATTTTTTCTGCTTGATCTTCTTCAGCAACAACTCTGCTTCCTGTGAATTGTCCCAAAAGTTCGGGTCTTGCGACTTGAGCTCATCTTCTTCAATTTCCATCAACTTCTGGTCAACGTCAAAGATACCCCCTTAACGCCTGCAGGCGCCCATCTAGCTGATTCAGCTGGTCTTGAGTAATCATGTCGGCAAAGATAAACTTCCCGTTCTAATTTCCGCTAAAATGCAGCACCGAAATAACAATTGACTTTTAAACCTGTGGCAGCATCAAGTGTGCTTGCCCTTGCGCCGGTGAGATTCTTCTTCACAAAGCTCTATTGCTTTCCATATCAGCTCAGCTTCAAACCCTTTAGCAAAGGTGTATCGTGCGATTCGTGACTTTGATGCATAAACACCAACCATGTTGTCCTCCCATTTTGACCGAATTAGCTTTTGCAAGGTTTCGTAGTATTCTTCTTCATCAATTTCATTGAGGCCTGCATCAATCAGCTCATTGCTTATGCGTTTTTCTTTTAGGTTTTGCGTGATCTTATGCCTTCCCCATTTTTTCAATCTCAACTTGCCAGTTACGAAGGCGATTACAAATCTCTTCTCATCCAGGAAACCAGTTTCAATTAATTGTGTGGAAAGTTTGTCTATTTCGGCTGAGCTTAGGCCAAAGGATCTTAATTTTTCTTCTACTTCGAATTGACAACGGTCCCGATATGCGCAATAGCGCTCGATCCTGCCTCTTGCTTGATCATAGCTATATACTTTACTGCTTGTCAATATGTACTGCTTATAACTACAAGTTCAAGCTCAGAAGGCAACTTTATTCAGCATAAAGTCAAACTACATCGTCGAACTGATACTGTAGAAGTTGAAATTTGCTTGTCCCCTTAACAGCAACCCACTTCTTGTGCTTCATGAACCATTTTCGCTGAATCGAATTCATGCCTTTTTTCAGATAGGCTTCGACAAACGGGTGTACCATCAATGACAGACTTTTGTATTTTTTTTCTTCAAAAAGGTACTTAATGTTGTTCTCTATCTCATCAATAACCAGGATCGTTGGAGAAACTTCACCTGTTCCTTTGCAAGACGGACATGTTTCGGCGGTTTTAATTTCTGTCTCCGGGCGTACTCTTTGCCGAGTAAGTTCGACCACTCCAAATCTGCTAGGTGCCAGAATATTGTGCTTGGCCCGATCATCTTTCATCGCCTTCTTGAAATGTTCATGCAAAGCTTTGTTGTTCTTCCTCTCATGCATATCAATAAAGTCGATCGAAATAATGCCACCCATATCCCTTAGCTTCAACAGGCGAGCAATTTCGGAAGCCGCCTCAAGGTTCGTTGCTAATGCATTAGATTCCTGATTCTTTTCACCCTTTCGATTCCCACTATTGACATCAATTACGTGCATTGCCTCGGTATGCTCAATGATGAGATATGAGCCACTTGGCATCGCCACTTTTTGTCCGAAGGAAGCCTTTATTTGATGATTTATGCCGTGATTGTCAAAAATATTGATCCGTCCGTTGTAGGTTTTTACAATTTTGCTTTTTCCCGGATCGATCTGTTCCACATATTCCCTGATCTCATCCGCTAAAACAGCATCATCTACAGTTATCCCGGTAAAATCGGATGTAAGAAGGTCACGCAATACGGCTGTGGTTCGGTTCATTTCGCCAAGGACCCTTTTTGGCGGACGTGCATTACGAAGCTCTGTATGTAGCTTATTCCAATTGTCCACTAAATTTCTTAGATCCTGATCCAGCTCTGCTACTTTCTTATTCTGAGCAACAGTTCGAATGATCACTCCAAAGTTCTTTGGCTTGATCGAATTCATTAACCTCCTCAATCTATCCCTCTCCTTTTCGTCTCTAATTTTTTGAGATATTGAAATTTTATTGGAAAACGGGACCAATACGACAAATCGTCCGGGCAAGGTCAGCTCCGTGCTTAATCGAGGGCCTTTTGCCGATATCGGTTCTTTTGCAACCTGTACGGCAATTACTCTGTTTGCAGATAAGACATCCTTTATTTTACCGTCCTTGTCAATGTCTTTTTCTTTCTTGAAATTAGCTAGATCAGGAGTGGTTATCTTACCCTGAATAGACCCTTTTACCCATTTATCAAGTGATCTGAATTGAGGGCCAAGGTCGAGATAATGCAAGAATGCATCCTTCTCGTACCCAACCTGTACAAAGGACGCGTTAAGATTTGGGACTACTTTTCTGACTTTACCCAAGTAAATGTCACCGACACTGAAGTCATTGCTGGCCTTTTCTTCGTGGATTTCGATCAGCTTTTTATCTCGCATAAGTGCGAGAACGACACCAGTGGGAGTAGAATTAATTATTAATTCATAGCTCACCTAAGAATACTTTTTAAATGCCAAACAGGTGTAAGACCCACCCCAAACAGTTGACCCGTAGTCAACCGGAAAAATTACTTTTTCTTCTTATGTCTATTCTTTCTCAAGCGCTTCTTCCGCTTGTGAGTAGCCATCTTATGTCTTTTCCTTTTCTTACCGCTTGGCATACTAGTTAGTTTAAAATATATACAATATCATTCCCTTCTGTTAAAGGGATCAATTCAATTATTGTCGCCAAAATTCATTATCCGACGTCAACCTTCTCTTTTATTCGTTCCGCAAAAGTTTTTGCAGGCTTAAAATAGGGTATGTTGTGTGCAGGTATATTTATCGTTGTGTTCTTTGAAATATTTCTACCTGTTTTTGCCGCTCTAGTTTTAATTACAAAACTTCCGAATCCTCTTAGATATACATTCTCCCCGTCTTCCAAAGATCTTTTGACCGAGCTCATAAAGGCTTCAACTGTTGCCTGTACTGCAATCCTTTCAACACCGGTCTTATCTGAAATTTCGCTTACTATCTCCGCTTTTGTCATCCCTTTTTAATTCTTTTCAATTCAATTACTTACATAAAAAATACGGGGGGCAAAGTTAACGGAAATCTCGATTTATAAAAACTCTCACGCATTTATTTTTGTTTTCTTCGAGCGAATTGTGATTTTTAGTGCCCAATCAATGAAATTCTCAGATAAAATTATCAGCTGGTACAAGCTCCACAAAAGAGATTTACCGTGGCGACAAACCAAAGATCCGTATAGGATATGGTTGTCTGAAATCATTCTACAGCAAACAAGGGTCGCTCAAGGGATGGATTACTACCTGAAATTTGAGCGAGTTTTCCCGTCTGTTTTCGATCTTGCGGATACCTCAGAAGATTTCATTCTGAAAAACTGGCAAGGTCTCGGATACTATTCAAGGGCCAGGAACATGCATGCTACGGCAAAGAAAATTGTTGCGGAATTTGATGGGGTCTTTCCCGACACGTATGATGAACTTATTCAATTTAAAGGAGTCGGAGATTACACGGCCTGCGCAATAGCTTCATTTTGTTTCAATCGCCCGTGCGCAGTAGTTGACGGAAATGTTTACCGGGTTCTTTCAAGGTTATTCGGAATAGAAACACCAATTGACAGTGGTAAAGCCAAAACAGAGTTCAAACAGCTTGCGGAATCCTTAATATGCACAGAAGACCCGGGGTCATTCAATCAGGCAATAATGGAGTTTGGAGCCTTGCAGTGTGTTCCTAAGTCTCCGGATTGCACCACGTGTCCCTTTGAAGACCGCTGCATTGCTAGATCAACAGGTCGGGTATCAATCTTGCCGGCAAAGTCAAAAAAAATAAAGTCGCGAACAAGATATTTTGAATATCTGATCCTGCTTAACGGTGGCTTTACTTTGATCCATCAACGAAACAAAAAAGACATCTGGGAGAAGCTATATGAGTTCCCATTGCTGGAATACTCGGAGCTCCAAAGCCCGGATTTTGTCGTAAATGAGATAACAAAATATCTCGGGCAGAATATTACAGTAGTTGATGTACATGAGCCGATCAAGCATTTACTAAGCCATCAGAAATTATTTGTAAGGTTCTGGCAGCTGGAAGCTATGATTGTTCCGTTCGATAAAGATCAACACAAGGTTGCTATAAAAGATCTTGATCAATTTGCTTTTCCAAAAGTCGTTGATAATTATCTGAGAGATGTTGATTTAAGAACATAGCTTTTGGCTATCTTTGAACTATGGCAGGAAGTGTAAATAAGGTAATTCTGATAGGTAATCTTGGAAAAGATCCGGAGGTACGGTACTTGGAAGGCGGCACTGCTGTTGCTACTTTTTCCATTGCCACGTCCGAAACCTACAAAAATCGAAATGGTGAGCTAACTACAAATACGGATTGGCATAACGTTGTGGTATGGAGAAAGCTTGCTGAAATAACAGAAAAATACCTCAAAAAGGGCAATAAGGTCTATGTAGAAGGGAAACTTAAAACAAGATCGTGGCAAGATCAGGATGGTAATACGAAGTACACAACTGAAGTAGTAGCCGACAACCTTACCATGCTCGGAGGCAGAAAAGAAGAATCAAGTGGGCATTCGGAGAGCAAGCAGGCTGAAGACAATTCGACAAAAGAACAAAAACACATGTCCGTTGCGGATAATGAAGAAGACGATCTGCCGTTTTAGTATGGAATTGAACCCTATGTATTACGAAACTTTATAAATTGGACCCATCCAGTATTGTGCCCGATTCGAGCCTGTTACTCTTCTCTTTCTATCCTTTTACGTTTCAATTGGGCATTTACTTGATCATAATTATCATATTGCTGATCTGTTCCGCGTTGATCTCAGGTTCCGAGGTTGCTTTTTTCAGCCTATCTCCATCGGAATTAGACGACCTGCGAAAATCCAAAACCAAATCGTCTTTACGGATCCTGAAACAGATCAACCGACCTAAAGATCTGCTTGCAACAATTCTAATCGCCAATAATTTCGTGAACGTGGCCATTGTAATCGTGTCTACGTATACGCTCAAAGGTTGGATCAACTGGGGTGATTGGAGCACATTGAGTAAGGGGATCGTTGAGATCGGGGTTGTAGCATTTATTATTTTACTAATTGGCGAGGTTATTCCAAAAGTTTATGCTTCTAAAAATGCCCCACGTCTGGCAAAATTGATGTCTATTCCGCTGATTGCATTGAAAAGAATATTTTACCCGATCGCCATACTTTTGGTTAATGGCACTTCTTTTATTGATAAGCGGGTTAAAAAGAAAGCGGGAGACATTTCTGTAGACGATCTGGAGAATGCTCTTGAAATTACCGATAAAGCGGAGCGATCTAAAGACGAGCAGCGAATACTGGAAGGAATTGTCAAGTTCGGCAACACAGATGTAAAACAAATAATGAAACCAAGAATGGACGTTGTTGCCATTCAAGAAGGAACTCCATTCAAGGAAATACTAACTACAATTAACGAAGCCGGTTATTCAAGAATTCCTGTTTTCAAGAAAACTCTTGACTCAATTACCGGAATTCTATACGTCAAAGATCTCATATCTCACCTGCATCTGCAGGATTTTGAGTGGGAAGAAAAACTACGTTCCCCCGTTTTTGTTCCGGAAAACAAAAAGATCGACGACCTGCTGAAAGAATTTCAAGAATCCAAAGTGCACATTGCTGTTGTAGTTGATGAGTATGGCGGATCCTCCGGAATAGTAACCTTGGAAGACATCATTGAAGAAATTATTGGAGACATCTCCGATGAGTTCGACGACGATGAGCTAATCTATTCGAAGATCAACAATTCGACGTATATATTTGAAGGTAAAACACCGCTGAACGATTTATATAGGGTGCTAAATATTGAAGGCGTTGAATTTGAAGAAAAGAAAGGTGAGTCGGATACTATTGCCGGGTTCTTGATCGAGCAAGCAGGTAAGATCCTGATGAAAAATGAAAAGTTAAGCTTTGGCAATTACACGTTTACTATTGAAGCCTCAGACCCAAGGAAGATCAAACAAGTTAAAGTGGAGCTCAAGAATGTCAACTAGGAATCGTTTCGTACCGCTATATGTTTTATCAGCGTTATTGCTATTGGTCTGTTTAGCAAACTCTTGCGGAAAAGATAATACATCCTACCCCAGACCAAGAGGATATTTTCGAATTGATTTTCCGGATAAAACTTACCGCCAAAGCACCGAAGACCTGCCATTTTCCTGTGAGCTACCCTCCTATTCCATTTTTTCAGACTCAAAAAGAGAGGTGAATCAATGGCAGGCGAACTTGCAGTACCCAAGATACAATGCCACACTTCATTGTGTTTTCATCGAGGATTCAAACCTTATAGATCATGTTGATTTTGCAAAAACCATGGCATACAAGCACAGAAGTAATGCTAAAAGTATTGAGGAGATCCCATTTGTTAATGATCAAGAAAACGTATATGGCCTGATCTACGAGATCAAAGGGGAAAAAGTGGCTTGTAACTATTCATTTTACCTTATTGACAGTACAGAACGTTTTTTTAGAGGTGCTCTTTATTTTAATCAGACTCCAAACTCTGATTCTCTACAGCCTGTCCTGGACTTTCTTCATTCGGATCTGAAACACATGATCCAGTCCTTTACATGGGCTACCACTGCCGAATAATATTAAACCTTTGGCAATAAATTATACCTGAATTGATGATTGTGTTTAGTATATTGATGGCGCATCAAAAACATCATAACAAATGAAACTGCTTTTTTCGATCTGGCTAATGTTCTTTGCCT